>NZ_JBEXDZ010000016.1:0-81891 GCF_040606085.1 Streptomyces sp. NPDC005485
CAACGAGTACAAGACCGCCGACTCCGAGCACCTCCTGGAGACCACCGGCAAGGAACTGCGCAAGCTCATGTCGTGGGTCAACGACGACGAGGCGTGACCCACCCCCGAAACGACCACTGGGGTGCGCACCATGACGGGCGCACCCCAGGGCCGAACTCACGCTGTGACACCCGCTCCAGGGGATGCCGCCCCTAGGGCGCGATGTTCCACTGCTGGCAGGTGTTGTCGAGCTGCTGCCACTGGCGGACGACGGTCCCGTTGGACGTGCCGCAGTCCTTCACGTCGAGCACGTTGCCGCTGTAGACGTTGCTGATGGTGTAGTGGCTGCCGACCTTGGTGACGTCCCACTGCTGGCAGAGGTTGCCGAGGGCGGCCCACAGGTTGAGGGATGTGCCGTTGGACTGTCCGCAGTTCACGGAGTCCAGGACCGTCCCGCTGTTGACGTTGGTGATGGTGTAGTGGCCGTTGCCCGCGCCGGCGAACTTCCACTGCTGGCAGGTGTTGCCGAGCGAGGTCCACTGCTGGATCGAGGTGCCGTTGGCGGTGCCGCAGTTCGTGGCGTCGAGGACCTTGCCGCTGTTGACGTTGGTCAGCCGGTACGCGGTGCCGGTGACCGGGAAGGCGGCAGCCGGTTTCGTGTAGCCGACCGAGACGACATTGGCCTGTACGGCGTTGTCAGCGGCGTCCGTCGGATAACCGGAGGTCATGACGCCCTCGAAGAAGGATCCGTCGGAACCGTTGCTGTTGTCACCGCCGGTGCCCAGAACGATGGCGCCCTCAAGGCTCATCGGGGTGTACCCGCCGAGGTTGGGCAGGGCTCCGTTGTACCAGGTGGACAGGCTGCCCGACTGCGCGTTGCCACCCTTGATCGCATAGGTGGTCTTGCCGTTGTTCTTCTCAAGGGCGGTGACGAACTCGCTGGAGTTGCCCTTGTTGCTCGAGTTGGCTCCGTTTCCTCCGAAGAAGAGCCCGTTCTCCAGGTCCGCCTCGACCCAGGGGCCCGATCCGGCGCCGGAACACGAGAACCAGCACTCCGTACCGAAGTTGATCGCGTCCATGTGGCCGTTGCCGGTGTCGTTGCCGGAGGTCTCGGCGTTGCCGTAGTCGAAGCAGCAGCGGTTGTTCACATGGTGGCCGCTGGTCACCATGTACGCGCCCTCCGGGGAACTCCCCGTCGCTACGCCCGAGGTGCTGTTGTCGCGGTAGCCGACACCGGGCGACACGAAGACCCCGTAGACCGAGTGGCCGCCGGCCGTCACCGGGAGGGCGTTGGCGATCGTACCGACGTCCTGTCCGCCGTTGCCGCCGGGCCCCTCGATGGTGAGGTCGTTGTGCTTCGAACTCTGGTCGTAGATCTTGGTGATGATGCAGGTCGTGCCGGAACAGAACGTGTCCTGCGCCGCGGCGTTGGCGTAGCCGCCGGCGGTGAGCGTCCCGATGTTCGCGGTCGTGGAGTCCGACGCGCGCTTGACCTGGTAGAGCGATCCGCTGTACGCGGCGAAGAGCGCCCGCGTCGTGCTGTGCGCGGCGACACACGGGGTGCCGGCGGAGGCGTAGATGTCGCACGGGAGTGACGTCGCGGCCTGCGAGGGGGCAGCCGTTCCGATCAGGACCCCGGCAACCAGCGCGATGGTCGCGCCGGCGGAGAGAAGCAGCCCTCTCAGGCGGTGAAGACGCAAAGGACCGATCACCGTGAAACTCCGTTTCCTCATTGCCGAATGGCGGGAGGCCGCTTTATCAGCGCTGACAATTCTGGCGATCACTCAGCGTGCGTGCAGACATCCAGGGGTGCGGGCACTTTTGGCTGCGCGGCCATCACTATGGGTCCGGCGTGACATTGCGTCAAGATTTCCAACACGTTCATTTGTGTGACTTGTGTGAGCGCTTACATCCCGTGCGACCTCTAGGCGGCGCGCATTGCGCTTCGTGTCGCTGACCTGCGAGTCCTTGCGCCAGCGAGGGAAGTCGGAACGGATCGGCGTGTTCGGTATTTCGTCAACCGAGCACTGAGCCCAGAACGTGAACTCCCGTTGCCGATTCAGGGTCCACATACTTGACAGCGCCTTTGCCGGAGCTTTTTCATTCTTTGGACCCGAAAAGTGTTATCCGTTTCCCGGAAACAACACGGGGGGAGCCGGACCGCCGGTGCCGGTAGTTCGTTGATTCCGGCGGTGGCACGGGGTGCCGACAGGTCGGGCCGACCGCAGGACGACGGAGAGGAAGCGGTTGGGAGCCCCCACTCGACCCGAGCAGCCGCCGTCGCAGTCGCCGCATCCGCCAAAAGCAAAAGCCCCAGGTCACGGCGAGTGAGTCCTGAGGCTTCCACAGAGCCGCCTTCGGGATTCGAACCCGAGACCTACGCATTACGAGATCGCCAGAGCGGTGCCCCGGGCTTCCCCGAGCATCCCCGTTTTCCACGTCTGCGCAGGTCAGGAGACATGAAAGTATCCCGGCCGTGTTGATCGTTCACGGCGTTTCACTGTCCTTCCGGACCCATCTTGGCCCCAGAGGGGCCCTGCCGGCGGGCTGTCACGGCTCCCGCCGGGCGGGCCTCCAGCTGAGGCCCGGGAGGCAAAGGGGAATCCGGCGCACTTGCTGGGTCTAAAACACGGCCTGGTCCAACGCATCCCCTGAGCTGGGGTGTTGCGACGACACTGGACGCCGTCAACGGTCGCGGTACTCAGCCAAGCGCGATGGCGGTCCACGACACCGGTGGCAGTTCGACGGTGAGCACGCCGTCGGCGAGCTTCGCGGTCGTGTTCGGGGCCGGGGTCACGCGGTTCTGCTCCGTGAGCGTGTTCTTGGCGTACACGTCGGCGTCGGCGAGCGTGACCGCCTCGGTCACGTGCGTCGAGCCGAGGCTCCGGACGTCGATCGTGACCTGCGCGGGCTCGTGCAGGTCACGGTTGACGAGGAAGACCGCGGCCCGGTCCTCGTCGGCGGTGGCGACGGCGTCGATGACGGATGCCTCACCGTGGCGTGCGGTGTCGTACACCGGTGCCTGGATCAGGGGCCGGATCACCTCGCCGGAGGCGAGCCGGCTCGTGATCGAGAACGGGTGGAAGGTGGTCTGCCGCCAGGCGGGGCCGCCGGGCTCGGTCATGATCGGCGCGATCACGTTGACGAGTTGCGCGATCGACGCGGAGGTGACGCGGTCGCTGTGCTTGAGGAGGGTCATCAGCAGGTTGCCGACGACGACGGCGTCCGCCACCGAGTAGACGTCCTCCAGCTGCCGGGGGGCGTGCCGCCACTCGTCGTTGACCTCGTCGGACTCCGCGTGCTCCTTTTGGTACCAGACGTTCCACTCGTCGAACGAGATGTTGATCTTCTTGTTGGAGCGTTTCTTGTAGCCCACGTGGTCGGCGGTCGCGACGACGGTGTCGATGAAGTAATCCATGTCGGTCGCCGAGGCGAGGAAGGAGCCGAGGTCGCCGTCGTACTCCTGGTAGTAGGCGTGGCAGGAGACGTAGTCGACGTGGTCGTAGGTGTGCTCGAGCACCGTGCGCTCCCAGTCGCCGAAGGTCGGCATTCCGGAGTTGGAGGAGCCGCAGACCACGAGTTCGAGCTCCTTGTCGGCCATCTTCATCGCGCCGGCGGTACGGGCGGCGAGCTTGCCGTAGTCGTCGGCCGCCAGGAAGCCGGTCTGCCACGGCCCGTCCATCTCGTTGCCGAGGCACCACATGCGCACGTTGTGCGGCTTGGGCGTGCCGTTGGCGATACGCAGGTCCGACAGCGCCGTACCGGAGGGGTGGTTGGCGTACTCGAGCAGGTCCAGGGCGGGCTGGATGCCCCGCGTGCCGAGGTTCACCGCGAGCATCAGTTCGGAGTCGGTGAGCTTGAGCCAGCGGGCGAACTCGTCCAGGCCGACCTGGTTCGACTCCAGCGAGTGCCAGGCGAGGTCGCGGCGCACCGGGCGCTTGTCGCGCGGGCCGACCGAGTCCTCCCAGCGGAACCCGGAGACGAAGTTGCCGCCCGGGTAGCGGATGGTCGTACTTCCGAGCTCCCTGACGAGCGCGACGACGTCCATACGGAACCCTTCGTCGTTCGCGCTCGGGTGTTCCGGCTCGTAGAGCCCGGTGTACACGCAGCGGCCGAGGTGTTCGACGAACGAGCCGAAGGTGCGGCGCCGGACGGGGGCGATGACGGCCCGCCTGTCGAGTTCGATGTGGGCGCGGGGCAATGCGGTAGTCCTTTGCAGTGCGGGACGGGGGTGCGGCGGCGGACGCGCTACTTGACGGCGCCTGCGGTCAGGCCCTTGCGCCAGAACCGCTGGAGGCTGATGAAGGCGAGGAGCAGGGGGATCAGTGACAGGAACGCACCGGTGATCGGCAGCAACGCCGGCACTCCGCCGGCGAACTCCGCGCGCCACTGCACCAGGCCCACCGTGACGGGCTGCAGTGAGGACGAGTTGAGCATGAGCGAGGGCAGCAGGTAGTTGTTCCAGATGCCGACGAACTGGAACAGGAAGACGGTCACCAGTGCCGGGGACATCAGCGGCAGGGCGATCCGGAAGAAGGTGCGCTGTTCGCCTGCTCCGTCGATCCGTGCGGCCTCAAGGAGTTCGTCCGGGACGGACGCCGCGGCGAAGATCCTGCACAGGTAGACGCCGAACGGGCTGACACAGCTGGGCAGCAGCACCGACCAGTAGGAGTTGGTGATGTCGAGCTTGGCCATGAGCAGGAACAACGGCAGGGCGAACATCGGCGCCGGGATGAGAACCGAGGCCAGGACGACGTTGAACACGCTTTCCCGGCCGCGGAACCTGAACTTGGACAGCGCGTAGCCGGCCATCGCGGACAGCAGGGTGCCGACGGTGGCGCCGACGAAACTGTACAGCGCGCTGTTGGCGAGCCAGGTGGCGAAGATGCCGCCCTCGAAGCTGAACACGTCTCTGATGTTGGTGACCAGGTCGAAGTGGGAGAACCACAGCGGCGTACCGGTGTAGAGGTAGCCCGAGGCCTTGGTCGCGGAGACGAACAGCCACCACAGCGGGATCAGCGTGTACAGGGCCATCAGGCCCAGCATGCCGTTGACGACGACCTTGCTCGCCATGTCGGTGCCGCGGCGGGCCGGTCGGGTCGGGCGGTCGGCCGAAATCACGCTCATGCCATCGCTCCCTTGCGCTGGTTGTACTTGAGAAAGCCGAACGAGAGCACGAGGGTGATCACCGCGAGCACGACGGACTGGGCGGCGGCCAGGTTCTGGCCGCCCACGTCCATGCCCAGGGTCGCGTTCATGATCGGGGAGAACTTCGGGTCGACGCCCGGGATACGCGCGCTGACCAGCACCGCAGGCTCGGTGTACAGCTGCGCCGTCCCGATGATGGAGAAGATCGTGGTCAGCACCAGCGCGGGACGTACCAGCGGGATCTTCACCGCCCACGCCAGGCGCCACCCGGTGCAGCCGTCGAGAGCGGCGGCCTCCATCACCTCCGCCGGGATCGTCTGCAACGCGGAGTAGATGATCAGCATGTTGTAGCCGGTCCAACCCCACGTGATCATGTTCCCGATCGAGAACGGGACCCACGACGGCGACAGGAAGTCGACGTCGATCCCGAGGTGGGACAGCGGTCCGGTGAACGGCGAGAGGTCTTTCGCCAGGAGGAAGGACCACATCAACGCGGCGATCGCACCCGGCAGCGCGTAGGGCAGGAAGAACGTGAGCCGGTAGGTCTTCCGCAGCCGGGCCGAGCGGGAGTCCAGCAGGAGCGCGAGCAGGAGGGCCAGGCCGAGCATGACCGGGACCTGGACGCAGCCCAGCAGCACGACCCGGACGATCGACGCGGTGAAGTCGTGGTCGCTGAAGGCGGCGGCGTAGTTGGACAGTCCCGCGAACTCTGTGGACTGCGCACCGCCGAACAGCCCGGTGCGGTGGACGGTGAAGAAGCTCTGGTAGATCGCGTAACAGATCGGCGCGACCATCATGGTCAGGAAGAGCACCGCGAACGGCGCCAGGAAACCCGACGCGGTCAACGCGGTACGGCGGCCTGCGCGCCGACGCCGACCGGTAGGGAAGTTGCGGGGGGTGACCGCGGGCACGGACCGCGGCGGTGACGCGGTGTCGGTGCTGCTGCGACTGCTCATGGAAACCTCGCTGGGCGGTTCGTCGTCAGGGAGCGGGTCCCCGCGGCGCCGGGTACCGGCGGCCGCGGGAACTCTTCGGGGCGGTTGGAGTCCCGCTGACTCAGCCGTTGGACACCGACAGTCCGAGCTTCTTGATCGCGGCGACCGTCGAGGCCTGCACCTTGGTGACCGCGTCCGGCAGGGTGCCCTTGCCCATGGCGCCGGTGAGGTCCGTCTGGACCTGCTGATAGGTCGGGCCGTTGGTCCAGGTGCTGGGCACCTGCGCGGCGGAGGCCTTGAACACGTCACCGACCTTCTGGCCGCCGAAGTACGGGTCACCCCCCGTGAGCGACGGGTCGTCCTGTCCGGCCTTCGACGCCGGGTACAGCCCGCTTTCGATGCCCGTCTTCACGGCCTGCGGGTCGCTGGACATGAACGCGGCGAACTGCGCGGCTTCGCGGGGCGACTTGCACCCGGTCATCACCGAGGTGGCCGAGCCGCCGTTGCTGGAGCTCTTGCCGTCGCCGGCCTCCCAGGTCGGCATCGGGGCGACCCTCCACTTGCCGGACAGGCCCTTCAGGTCCGACTTGATGCCGCCGGCGGCCCAGGACGCGTTGACGAACGTCAGCACCTTGCCGGCTGTGGCGGCCTTGTTGAACTTCGGGTCCCAGGCGTTGCCGGTCTTCGACAACACCAGCCCCTTGTCCTGCAGGTCCTGCCAGAATTCGGCGACCTTGCGGGTGCCGGGGTTGTCGATGCTGACGGTCCAGCTGTCTCCCTTGACCGAGTACCAGGACTGGCCGGTCTGCAGGGTGTAGGCCGCCAGATCGTTGCCCTCGCTGGGCGCGTTGCCGAACTTCACGCTCGGATCGGCGGCGGCGACCTTCTTGGCGTCGGCCTTGTACTCGGCCCAGGTGGCCGGCGGCTTGGTGATGCCGTACTTGGCGAACAGGTCCTTGCGGTAGAAGAGGACCATCGGGCCGACGTCCACCGGGACGCCGTAGATCTTGCCGCCGATGCTGGAGGCGGAGACGGCCGACGGGACGTACTTGGCCATGTCGGCGCTCGCGTACTTCGTGATGTCCATGACCGTGTTCTTCACGAGCATCGACGGGATGGCCTGGTACTCGATCTGGGCCAGGCACGGGCCCTCGCCGGCGGTGATCGCGTTGCTGATCTGGGTGTAGCCGCCCGTGCCGCCCGACGGGATCTTCTTGAAGGTGACCTTGGCGTTCGGGTGGGAGGCGTTCCACTGGTCGACGATCTTCTCGTAGCCGGCCCAGCCCCAGAACTCCATGCTCACCGGCCCGGCCTTGCCCTTCTCCGTGTTGTCGGAGGTGCTCTTGGTGCTGCTGCACGCGCCGAGGCCGGCCACGAGGAGCGCCGCGGTGGTGATCGTCAGGAGTCTGCGGGTGCGTATGGTGGTGCTGTTCATGTGAGGAACCTTCTGTGACAGGGGCTGACTTGCTGGATGGCCGGTGGGCGGGCGGGCAGGCCCGTCTACCGGCTGGTGCCGAACTCCACGCCGAACGCGGTGGTGACCGCGGCCAGGACGTCCGGTGCCGACGGGCCCGGACCGCAGGCCGCGCTGCCCAGACCGTGGTGCGCGTGGTCGAGGTGCAGATGGAGTCGGCCGTCGCGGACCAGGTCGTGCTGGTGGGCCGCGGCAGCCAGGGCTTCGGTGCTCCAGGGGCGAACGGTCAGGTCGATGACCGGGTCGCCGGTGATGAGCAGCGTGCCGTCCGGGGTGGTGATCCTGGCGCGGCGGACTTGGTGGCGGTTGCCGTTCTCCTGCGGGCGGACCTGAGGGATCTGCATCGCCGAGACGGTCGACCGGTGGCGGCCGACGCGAGCCGCGGCGCGGGAGTCGCGGTACGCCTCACCGGGACCGGGACCGAACCACTCGACGTCGGCGTCGGTGCCGGGCAGCGACATCGCGACGCCCAGTCGGGGCAGCGGCATCGGCCATGGGCCGTCGGGGGTGACGACGGTTTCCAGCCGGAGCCGGGCCTGGTCCGCATGCGGTGTGTCGCAGGCCGTCCAGTGGTAGACCACGCCGAGGCCGGACGAGGACCCCGCGGCGGCGAGGCGGGCGATGACCGTGAGTCCCGACACGTCGGGCTCGACACTCAGGACGTCGTGGCGCATCCGGTGCAGTCCGGCGGCGAACCAGGCGTCGGCCTGCGGCACCCCGAAGGCGCTGAGCAGGTCGTTGTCGAGCGGGGCCCGCCAGACGTCCAGCCTCGGACCGTCGAGCTCCAGGTCGCCGAGCCGTGTCAGCGCCCCGCTGCGGGCGTCGAACCGCGCGGGACCCAGTGCGATGTACCCGTCGTGGGCGATCGCCGGCGCCGGAGTGAACGGGACGGGCGCGGCGGCCGGAGCCACGACCAGCCCCTGGCCCCAGGCGATCTCGTGGCCGGCCTCGGCCCAGGTCTCGTCGGCGGCGAGCACCGCGGTCACGGTCAGCCACACCTCGTGGCCGGAGTCGTTCTTGCGCGCCGCATCGAGTGCGGCGGTGACGTCGGCGGGCCATTCGACGGTCGTCGTCGCGCCCGGAGCGGTCGCGGGCACGGTGAGGCCGCCGGAGCCCACGGGCTCGCCGCCGTCCTCGACGGTCCACTGGAATTCCAGGTAGCCGCTGTCGCGGACGTGGTGCAGGTTGTGCACGTCGATCTGCCGAGTCGCCGGGTGGATGCGGATCCGGACCGGCTCGACGACCTTCTTGTACTCGACCAGGCCCGGGGACGGCGTGCGGTCGGGGAAGAGCAGCCCGTCGGCGACGAAATTGCCGTCGTGGACCTCCTCGCCGAAGTCGCCGCCGTAGGCGTAGAACGAGCGGGGGTCCTCCTGCCCGGTGCGCCGGGCGATCCCGTGGTCGATCCACTCCCAGATGAATCCACCGGCCAGCCGCGGATGTGCCTCGATGACCTGCTGGTACTCGGACAGCCCGCCGGGGCCGGTGCCCATGGCGTGTCCGTACTCGCACAGCACGGCCGGCAGGGCGCGGCGGCGTGCGTCGTCGGCCGGATCAGCCGTCGGTGCCTCCTGGCCGCGTCCCACGGCGGACAGCTCGTCCACACCGATGTACATGCGGGAGTACAGGTCGACGTACGCGCAGCTCGCCCAGTCGCCCTCGTAGTGGATCAGGCGGCTGTCGTCGCGCTGTCGGATCCATGCGGCCGAGGCGGCCAGGTTGGCTCCGGTGCCGGACTCGTTCCCCAGCGACCAGACGATGACGGAGGGGTGGTTCTTGTCGCGTTCCACCAGCCGCGCGGCCCGGTCCAGGTAGGCCTCGCGCCAGGCGGGGTCGTCGCTGGGGTTGCGCCGCCAGCCGCCGGGTTCGAAGCCGTGCGTCTCGAGGTCGCCCTCGCAGAACACCCACAGGCCGTGCTCGTCGCACAGATCCAGGAAACGGTGGTCGGGCGGGTAGTGGCTGGTGCGCACCGCGTTGATGTTGTGCTGCTTCATGAGCAGCACGTCGGTCAGCATGGTGTCCTCGGTCAGGGTCCGCCCCGTCAGCGGATGCCATTCGTGGCGGTTGACGCCCCGCAGGGAGATCGGCTTGCCGTTCGCGGTCAGGACGCCGTCCACGACGGCTACGGTGCGGAAGCCGATGCGCAGCGGTATCCGCTCCCCGGCCTCGGAGACCAGTTCCCCCGCATAGAGGCGCGGCTGCTCGTCCGACCAGGGCTCGACGCCGTCGATCACGTGCGGGCCGGCCGGATCGGCGGCGGATATGCCGAGCTCGGGCACCGACAGGGACACCCGGGTGGGGGCGGTGACGTCGACGGCCAGGGTGCCCTGCCCCGTCGTGTGGTCGTAGGCGGCGTGGACGAAGAAGTCCTCGACGCCGCGGGCGGCCACGGACACCGACCGGAAGATCCCGGACAGCCACCACATGTCCTGGTCTTCCAGGTAGCTGCCGGACGACCACTGGTGCACGCGCACCGCGAGTACGTTCCGGCCGGGCCGCAGAGCAGCACAGACGTCGAACTCGGTGGTCAGCCGGCTGCCCTTGCCGTCGCCGAGCCGGATCCCGTTGAGCCACACCGCGAACGCGGAGTCGACGCCCTCGAACCGGAGCACCGCGGCCGATGCCGGGAACCCGTCCGGTACGTCGAACTCGCGGCGGTACTCGCCGGTCGGGTTCTCCCGGGGCACCCGCGGCGGGTCGACCGGGAACGGGTACAGGATGTTGGTGTAGGCGGGGGCGCCGTAGCGCGGCTCGCCGGGCAGGCCGGTCATCTGCCAGCAGGACGGTACGGCGAGCAGGTCCCAGGCGGTGTCGTCGAAGTCCGGCGCGGCGAAGTCCCCGGTGAGGTCGTCCAGCCCTGACGCCAGTCGGAATCTCCAGTCGCCGTCGAGCGCGATCGTGGGCAGGTCGGTGGCGAACGCGGCGCGCGGCCGCAGCCGTCCGGTGCCCGGCGACCGGTTTTCGACGTAGGCGTTGGGGTCGAGGTCGTTCATCAGTGGAGGTGCTTTCTGTCGGACTCGTAGCGTTGGCGGAAGCCGGCCCGGCAGGACCGTGCCGTCGACTCATGGGGTGACGCGCAGGTCGAGCGGTGCCAGGTGCTGTCAGGTCGCCCGGGGCGGGGCGCTGCTGTCCCGGATGGTCAGCGTCGGGCGCAGCTGCGTGAAAACGTTGGTCGGCGGCCGGCCGGAGTCGACGGCCCGCAGCAGCAGCTCGACGGCCTGCTGGGCCATCTCCCGCTTCGGGACGGTGACCGTGGTCAGCGCCGGCTGGATCTGTCCGACCTGGGCGATGTCGTCGAAGCCGACGATGCTGACGTCGCTGGGGACCCGCCGCCCGGACCGGACCACCGCCTCGACGGCACCGACGGCCAGGATGTCGTGGGTGGCGAAGATCGCCGTCACATCCGGATCCGCCTCCAGCGCCGCACGGCCCGCGTCGAACCCGCCGACGGCATCGTCCCTGGTGCAGACGAACACCTTGTGGTCGTCGATGACCAGCCCGTCCTCGGCGAACGCCCGGCGCAACCCGGCCACGCGCGGCGTGTGCGCGGGGAGATCGGCGATCACCGCGACGTTCCGGTGGCCGAGTTCCCTGAGGTAGCGCCCGGCCAGGAACCCGGCGTGCTCGTAGTCGATGGACACCACCGGCAGGGTGGTCGGCGGGTCTCCCTCCCAGGCGAACAGCGCGACCGGGAAGGCGGCCTCGACGAGCATCGGCAGCTGCTGTGCGACGCCGTTGTCACAGGCGACCAGCAGTGCGTCCACCGAGCGCGCGGCGAGGTTCTCCAGGTGGGCCCGGGTGTAGTCGGGATCGTCGCGCGTGGTGGCCAGCAGCAGGTTGTACCCGTGTCCGACCAGCACGTTCTCCACCTCCTCGACCACTTCCGAATAGAACGGATTGGCCACCGACGGCACGAACAGCCCCACCGTCGACGTGCTGCCGGTGCGCAGCGAGCGCGCCACCAGGTTCGGCTTGTAGCCGAGGTCGGCGATCGCCTTGTTCACCTTCGCCAGGGTCTCCGGCCGTACCTTCTTGCCCGAAACCACGTTGGAGACGGTCTGCTTGGTGACTCCCGCTCTCGCGGCCACATCCGCCATTGTCACCACGTAGGCCTCCCCGAAACTTTTATCGATCCACGAAAGTGGCGTCAGCGTAGGACGGCTGTCGCAGGAGGGCAAGACTTGGCCCCGTGGCCGTGATACAGCCGTTACAGAGCACGGTGAGGGCGTCATGAACGGGTCATGACTGTTTCCGCGACTTGAAATGCGCGGAGCATTGACGGTTCCGGAAAAGCGGCAGTAACGTCCCGGCCACGCCGATCTCATGGATCGGTCAATGTGGTGGGTGTCACCCTGGCCCACCGCGCGCCACAACACTCGATGTCACCTCGCGCTCCCGCGCTCGGTGCGTCGGGGTGGTCCTCTCGGCCGCGACGGCCCCCAAGGGCTGCGGCCCGGCCGCGGTCCGGCCGCGGCATCGCGAATGCTCCGCGCCGTCTCCAGCAGGCGGCGAGCGCCTGAACAGACCTGCAAAGGTCTCGTCCTGAGGAGAGACAGGCATGATCCGACCGGACGGCGACGACGCCGACCCGACCCCCGCCCGGACGCGACGCAGATCGCGCGTGCAGCGCGTCATCGCGGCCGCCGCGAGCGCCACCATCGCGGCGGCGAGCCTCATGCTCGCCGGCGCCGTCCCCGCACAAGCCGCCACCACCGTCCACACGTACGCGCCGACGGGTGTGGGAGGCGGTACGACGACGTCCCCGGACCAGGCGTCCACCAAGTACCAGGTGCAAGTCGCCGGCACGCCCGTCCAGGCTGTGCGCTACACCGCGAACCGCAACAACTTCGACATCGCGCGCTTCGCGTCGGACTCCCGGACACCGACGATCACGGTCACGGTGCCCAGCACCACGATCGACACGGTGCACGTCTACCCGGAACGCTACTACCCGTCCAGCAGCATCTCGGTGAGCGCGGACAAGCACACCCTGACGTTCCAGATGTCAGCCGCCGCCGGGTTGAACCAAGCGATCGTGATGGTCAACGGCGACTCGACCAGCGTGACGGGACAGCCCTACCTGGCGGTCATCAACGACCCTCTGGAAGACCCGGCGCAGCGCCCGAACACCACGAGCGCACCGGACGGTTCCGGCGTCAACCTGCAGACCGGTGTCCTCAACTTCCAGGAGTTCACCGCGAAGTACCTCGCGGCGCACCCGAACAGCACGGCTCAGCAGGCTCCCGCGGCGACGACGAGCTCCATGGCCGGCAAGACCGTCAACGGCACCGCCATACCCGCCGGTCAGAAGAGCTCGGCCGGGACCCTGGTGAGCGCGAGCAGCACCAATGTGCGGTACCCGAATGTGCGGGTCATGGCCGCCGACGACGTCACGTACGCCCTGAAGGCCGCCATCGACACCATCAAGGCCAACCCCACGGCGCTCAACACGCTCTACTTCCCGAACGGCACGTACGTGTCGTCCGGTCTCCTGGTCAACGGTGTGGACGGCAGCAAGCTCAAGGGCGGCAAGCTGAAGATCTACACCGGTGAAGGGGCCCTGCTGAAGAACCGCATCCAGGGGTACATGGAGGCGTTCGAGCCGGCGGTCGGGATCATCAACTCGAGCAACATCGAGATCGACGGTCGCGGTATCTACGACGGCAACGGCGTGGCGAACTACCGCATGGACTCGCACGACGCCTACCGCAGCGTGCACCAGGGCGGCGTCATGGTCATGCACTCGTCGGACATCACGTTCAACGAAACCTACCTGCGCGACTCGAAGCAGTGGAACTGGGAGACCCACACCGCCAAGAGGGTGACGTTCAACAACATCAAGGGCCTCACCCCGTACGCCCAGCCGTGGATCGACGGGACGGACTTCGCGAGCGGCCAGGACATCACCGCCAACGGCGTCTTCACCCTCGGCAACGACGACGCGTTCGCCTCCGGCCACTACAACCCCAGCGACGGATTCACCCCGACGGCCGCCGGCGTGTGGGGCAACTTCGCGCTCGGCACCGCCACCCCCGACATCCAGGGCTATGCCAACGCGGCGGGCGCCCACGACGCCGTCGCCGACGAGCTCGGGTTCGACAGCTACCACTGGGACAACGCGGACTCGAAGAACATCTCGGTCCGCGACACGCTGAGCTGGTCCTCCGGTGCCGGCAACTCGATCCGCATCGGCTGGAGTTCGTGGGGATACAAGCTCAACAACTACACGTTCGACAACTTCAACTCCATCTCGCAGGGGGCCGGCGGCATCTTCACGCAGAACAGCCCCAAGCCGTACCCGCGCATCTCGAGCATCGTGATCAAGAACAGCTCGTTCGACACCTCCCGGTACCCGTCGGGACCGATCAGGCTCAACGGCGGCAACGGATCCACCCAGACCATCACCGCCGACGACCAGGCGACCTACGGGTTCGCCCCCAACCCCGACGGTTCGGGCACCACGTACACGTACACCAAGACCCCGATCAGCACCTTCCAACTCGACAACGTGTGGTTCTCGCAGCAGGAGACCAGCAGCCCGTTGAACGGCACCACGAACGTGACGCTGAACAACCTCAGCGTCGCGAACCAACCCGTCGAATACACCAGCCAGTTCCCGCTGGCACCGAGCGGGATCGGCACGCTGACCACCACCTACACGGACGCGAACGGCCAGACCCGGAACGTCAAGCCCGGCGCCCTCACCAACGGCGACAGCTGGGTGGGCGCGTGGACCGGCGACCAGACCAAGAACAACTCCTCGGACCTGACCCTCGTCACCCGCAACACCGGCGTCGGCTTGATGGGCGAGCAGTACACCACGGGATCCGGAGACGGAAAGCTCTCCTACATCCAGGTCCCCATCAGCAGCCTCACCAAGTCACCGACCCAGGCGACACTCCATCTCACCTACGTCGGCCACCGCTATTCGACGGTCCCGTCGACTGACACCGACCAACTCCTCGTCCAACCCGTCACCGACACCACCTGCACCGGCGGCGGCACCTCCTGCCCGGTCTCCACGATGACCTGGCAGAACCGGCCGAGCTTCACCGCCACGACCTCCTCCGTCGCCAAGTCGGCCACCTTCAACCTCGGTTCGACCGTCGTCGCCGAGGGCGGCGGGACCCACCAGGGCAACGCCGTCGACGGCCGCGACATCACCATCGACATCACGTCCTTCGTCCAGAACGCCTACACGGCAGGTCAGTCCACGCTCCTGCTCGCCGTCGGCAACGCGGGGGGCACCAACCACGAGCTGCGTTTCGTCAGCTCCGAAGGCGCCATGGGCTCCGGGAAGCTCACCAACGGGACCGCCGAAATGGCGCCCGGGGTGACCGTGACCCCGTAGACCCCTTCGCGGCCGGTCCGTCCCCTTGGGGGCGGGCCGGCCGCAACCGTCCGTCTCCGCCGTCCACCGCTGTGGACGACCCATCTGGTTCGCCTGGTCGGCGTCCTGGACGAAAACGGCCACGACGTCGCCCGCCGTGCCCCCACCCGAAACGAGCACGAGGCCGTCACCTCGACCAGCATCAACGACATCACCATCTTGATGGGGCCGCCACTGCCCCGGGACGGCCAACCAGCCAGATCACCGACTTCTCACATTTGAGCGACTGCTGATCATTCGGAGCCGGTCTCCCAGGCGTGCGCTTCTGCAACGGCGACTACCGACCGGCACTCGCACCCGGCCCCGGAATGCCTCTCGGCCGCCGTGCAGGGGCTCCCTCTGCCTCTGGCCGGGCGGCGTGCCCATAGCGTGCCCTCAAGACCGGTCAGTCACGGTCGACAGCGGTGCGATCCGCTGTCCCCGAGTGCCGGGCCGGAGTGCATACGGCCAGGTCAGAAGCTATCCAGCTCGGCAAGCGCCGTCGCTTCCCAAGCTGAGAGTGCGAGTTCGATTCTCGTCACCCGCTCCATGATCAAGGCCCAGGTCAGCGACCTGGGCCTCTTTGCTGTGCACGGTGATCTATTGCCGCGTGCCAGATTCGTGCCAGAACGGTGATCGTCGGGGACGACCATCCAAGGTCAGCAGCCGGCTCCCATGCTCGTCACCCAGCCGGGCGACGAGCACCTTCTGAGTCGTGACCATGACGGGTGTACTGCCGGCGAGGACCTGGTAGACGGGCAGGGCCCGCACTGTCCCTCACGCACGCTGACTGGCACGCACTTGTCGCAGCGCGACGTCAGCTTGCGGCGGGGACGGGGACGTGGGTTGGTGCTGGTGTCTCCGTCGGTTCGGGCTCGGCTGTCACCGCGGCGGGAGCGGGGGTGGGGGCGTAGGGGATCTCTCCGCGCAGGACGGCCTTCGCGCGGTCCTCGTCCAGCTCGCCCTCCCACCGGGCGACGGCCAGGGTGGCGACGCCGTTGCCGACGAGGCTGGTCAGGGCGCGGGCTTCGGACATGAACCGGTCGATGCCGAAGATCAGTGCGAGGGCGGCGACGGGGACGTGCGGCACGGCGCTGAGGGTGGCGGCCAGGGCGATGAAGCCGGAGCCGGTTACGCCCGCAGCGCCCTTGGAGGTGAGCAGCATGACAGCGAGCATGGACAGCTGCTGGGTGAGGCTGAGGTCGATGCCGAGGGCCTGGGCCAGGAAGACCGAGCCCATGGTCAGGTAGATGGCGGTGCCGTCGAGGTTGAAGGAGTACCCGGCGGGCAGCGTGATGCCGACGACCGGTTTCGAGGCGCCCAGGTGCTGGAGCTTGCCCATCATGCGCGGCAGGACGGGCTCGGTGGAGGACGTGCCCAGGACGATCAGCAGTTCTTCCTTGATGTAGCGCAGGAAGGGCAGCAGCCGCAGTCCGTTCAGGCGCATCACGGTCCCGAGGACGACCAGAACGAAGAAGAGGGCGGTCAGCCAGAACGAGCCGACGAGCAGGGCCAGGTGGCGCAGGGTGCCCAGGCCGTAGTTGCCGATGGTGAACGCCATCGAGCCGAACGCGCCGATGGGGGCGAGCCGCATGATCCAGCGGATGAGCGTGAACAGGACCGTGGAGAACTTCTCGATGCCCCGGGCGATGCCCAGGCCGGCCTCTCCGCTGGCGTGCAGGCCGAAGCCGAACAGCACCGACACCAGCAGCACCGGCAGGATCTCGTTGCCGGTCAGGGCGCTGACCAGGGTGGCCGGGATGATGGCGAGGACGAACTCGGCGAAGCCCTCGTGAGCCGTGGTCGCCTCCGGCGGCAGGCCCTTGGTGGTCAGGGTCGAGAGGTCGACGTGCAGACCGCTGCCCGGCTTGACGACGTTGACGACGACCAGGCCGATCACCATGGCCACGGTGGTCAGCACCTCGAAGTAGATCAGAGCCTTCAGGCTCACGCGGCCGACCGCGCGGGCGTTGCCCATGGAGGCGATGCCGTGGACGACCGTGCAGAAGATGATCGGCGCGATGAACATCTTCACCAGCGCGATGAAGCCGTCGCCGAGCGGCTTGAGATCAGCGCCGACGGACGGCCACAGCCAGCCCACTACGGCGCCGAGGAGGACGGCGATCAAGCACTGGATGTAGAGGTGGGACAGCATCCGGCGGATGCGGTCCGGTGGCGCGGTGACGGTACCCGGGGCGGCGTCGTTGCGGCTCATGCGGGGCGTCCTTCCAGGACGGGAACGAGGAGTTCGGCTCGGGCGATACGCCGGGCGGCGCGGTGCAGCAGCACCGTGGGGGACGCGCTGTCCGGTGCGGGGACGGCTTGGGTGGTGATCACGCCGGCGGGGGTGCCCAGGCGCAGCGTGCCGTCGGCGGTCTGCCGGGCGACGCGGTGGGCGAGGGTGCCAGGGGTGGCGGCGGCCGTGGCCAGAGCCACGGCGGAGGTCAGGCCGATCGCCGGGTGCGGGGCGTGCATGGAGACCATGCGCACGGCCAGGTCGTACTCGTCCTGGTTGACGAGTATGCCCTGTGTGGTGCGATAAGGGGCAGGTCGGGCG
The DNA here is from genome assembly GCF_040606085.1 of Streptomyces sp. NPDC005485. Classification (NCBI taxonomy): domain Bacteria; kingdom Bacillati; phylum Actinomycetota; class Actinomycetes; order Kitasatosporales; family Streptomycetaceae; genus Streptomyces; species Streptomyces sp. NPDC005485. Next base: position 17,463 of record NZ_JBEXDZ010000016.1, read on the forward strand.
ACGATGCCCACCTTCGGCACCGCATGGCTGACCGGGTCGCCCTCGCGGGCCAGGCCCATGGCCAGCGCTGCCTGGCGGCGCAGCAGTGTCAGCGCGGGCACTGCGGTGGCGAACGCGGTGAGGGATTCCGTGCCGTCGAGGCCGAACGCCTTGGCCTCGAACAGCGCGGCCGGCGCGCCGGCGTCCACCAGGGATGCCTCGACGGGACCGTCCGGGCCGGTCAGCTCGTCCAGTGCTCGGCCGGTCGGCAGTGCGCGGCCGGTCGTCGAGCCCGCCGGGTCCTGAAATCCGAGCAGGACCGGCACGCCGGGCGCCGAGGTACCCGGCACCACGGCCGTGCCCTCCTCCGGGGCCACGCCCGCGGGGGTGGGGATCGTGCCGGTGAGGCGGGCCCCGGTGTTGACGTTGAGCATCCGGACGGTGGTGGTGTCCGACGTGATCGGCACGAGGTTGTGGTGGACGGCGTACAGGGCCACGGCGGTGGCGCAATTGCCGCAGTTGCTGGCCCACTCCACGCGCTCGTCTCCGATACCGACCTGCGCGAAGGCGTACTCGACATCCACACCGGGTTGGGTCGATGCCTGGACGACGGCGGCCTTGGAGGTGGTGGAGGAAGCGCCGCCCACGCCGTCGATCTGGCGGGGGTCGGCGGCATTGAAGGCGGCGAGCAGCAGGGCATCGACGTCCACACCCGTGGCGGCCACGTCGCGGTGGTCGAAGATCCAGCACTTGCTGGTTCCTCCGCGGATCATCTCGCCCTGCAGACGCAGCACAACTGGCTCCTCACAGACGTGGAAGGGGAAGCCCACGGACGGTCTCGCCGTGCGTGGTGTCCTCCACGGTGGGTTACGGCAGCGTGAAGTACAATCTCGCAAATCTGCATGGCTATTAAGCTCAAGTGAACGCTTAAGGTGGCGGCATGCTCGACGTCCGGCGCATCCTGCTGTTCACCGAGGTCGCCCGGCGCGGCTCGGTGACCGCGACCGCCCGCGCCCTCAACTACACCCCGTCAGCGGTATCGCAGCAGATCAGCCGCCTGGAAGCAGAGGCAGGACAGCCCCTGCTGGAGCGCCACGCCCGGGGTGTCACCGTGACCGACGCCGGACGGTCGCTGGCTGAACGAGGTGAACGGATCGAACGCGAACTGCAGGCCGCGGAGAACGAACTCGCCGACTTCGCCGGCCTGCGCGCGGGCACGCTGCGCATCGGCACGTTCCCCACCGTCGGCGCTTCGCTCCTCCCGCAGGCCGTGATCGCCTTCCGGGACGCCCATCCCGACGTACGGCTGACCGTCCGCAGCGCCCGCATCGCCGGGTTGTGGACGATGCTGGAGAACCGGGAGATCGAGATGTCCCTCATGTGGGACTACGACTGGAGCCGAATCGACCGGGAGGACATCGTCATCACCCCACTCCTCGATGACCCGCCGGCCCTTCTCGTCAGCGACCACCATCCACTCGCCGGCCGCGACGCCGCCTCACTCGCCGACTTCGCAGACGACTCCTGGATCACCCGCGCCGAGCATCACCCGGTGGCCGGAGCCCTCGTGCGCGGCTGCCGCGCCGTCGGCTTCGAGCCCCACATCGCCTACGAGGCCCACGACTACCAGGAGGCCCAGGCCATGGTCGCCGCCGGCATCGGCGTCGCCCTCGCTCCCACGCTGGCCCTGGAGGGCATCCGACCCGGCGTGAACGTCCTGCCCCTCCAGCCGCCGGCCCCCGTCCGCCGCATCCTCCTGGTTCGCATGGCCGACCACTCGCTCACCCCCGCCGCCCTGACCTTCGCCGGACTCCTCCGCGACGCCGCTGCGGCCCGAACCCTCTGACACCGAACCACGCCCACCGGTCATGGAACCGTCGCGCGGGCTCGCCGAACCCTCCTTCGTGGCCCTGGCCCGTGAACTCGCCTGCGGGCGAGGGCCGGGAGCGGCCATCAGGCGTTCGCCACCGCCGACGTCAGCCGTGCCGTACTCCGCAGCGAACGGGAAGCGGTCAAGGCGAAACAAAACTGTGGCTCTTCGCGGCAACCTTTTTCGGCCTCTCGGACCACTCAGCGTTGTCCGGCCAAGTGGTCCGGTCAGATGCAACAGCTGAAAGAGAGCACAGGCATGTCCCTGGAACGAGAGCACAGACATGTCCCCGGTCCACCCACGCGCGGTGGTCGTCCGAGGCATCGTGGTCGTCGGTTGCTCGCGCGTCGGGGACTCTGGGGGGGTCTCGCCATGGTGGTCGTGGCCGGCTCGGCTGTCGTGGTCAGCCAGGCTTCGGCGGACCAGAAAACCCTGGATCTGAAGAAGTGGTACGTGCTGGTCAACCGCAACAGCGGCAAGGTGCTGGACGACCGCGGCTCCGCCAAGAACGACGGCGCGGCGGTGGTGCAGTGGGCGCGCCACGGCGGGGCCAACCAGCAGTGGCAGTTCATCGACGCGGGTGACGGGTACTACCGGCTGAAGAACCGGACCTCCGGCAAGGTGCTGGACGACCTCGGCCGGTCGAAGACCGCGGGCTCCGCCCTCGTGCAGTGGAAAGACCTGAACGGCAGCAATCAGCAGTTCAAGCTGGCCAAGTCGTCCAACGGCTACGTGCGTTTGGTCAATCGCTTCAGTGGCATGGCTGTCGGTGTCCGCAACGCCGCCAAGGCCGACGGGGGCGGCGTCGTCCAGAACCGCGACCGGGGCGGCGCCGATCAGCAGTGGCAACTCGTCCCGGCCGGAAGTGTCGGCGGCGGCGGTACGCCCACCGCGCCGGCCGGCGGCGTTCCCGCAAGCCCGGCTCCGAGCGACAATCAACCATCGTCTTCGCCTTCGTCTTCGTCGCCCGCGGGTGGCAGCGGTGGTTCGGCGAAGCGGTTCATGGGCAGTGACACCGTGCTCATCGGCGGCTCGATGTCCGACGCCTCGGCGGCCGCCGCACCGTTCGACGCGCGCTACGCCTATGTGCACAGCCAGCCCGCGCCCTCGTCGGACTACTACACGGCAGCGAAATGCCAGGACGGGTGGTCGGGCTGGTGGGGTTGCTGGAACGGCAGCACCACGGCGCCCGGCACGTACGTGACCTGGCGGGACGACGTGGCGGCCCACGCGACGTACAAGGGCAGCCCGCGTCCGCAGAAGATGCTCTGGACCTGGTACTCGTTGCGCGACCTCGGGGATGCGGCAGGCGAGGGCGACGGTCCGGGCGAGGTCAAGGCCATCAACCGGCTCGACCTGCTCACCCGGTACCTGAACGACTACCGTTTCTTCCTCCAGAAGATCGGCACGTCGCACGACGCGATCGACCTGGAGCCCGACTTCTGGGGCTTCGTCCGCTCGCTCGGCGATCCGCACCAGGTTCCCGCACAGGTCTCGGGCGCGAATCCGAAGGACTGCGGATCGCAGGAGAACAGCGCCGCCGGACTCGCCCAGTGCCTGATCTCGATGGCGCACAAGTACGCGCCGAACACCGCCGCGGGGATGCACCTTTCCTGCTTCGACTGGGAGACCAACACGCAGGCGTGCGTCAAGGACTACGCGAGCTTCGGGGCGAAGAACGCCGACTTCCTGGCCACCGATGTGTCGGACCGCGACGCGGGCTGGTACGCGCAGTCGGCCCACGGCGGCAGTGACCACTTCTGGAACGACCAGAAGGCCGCCGCCGCGCTGAAGTTCTACAAGACGATGGCCGAGTCCGTGGGCAAGCCGGTGGTCCTGTGGCAGATCCCCTTGGGCAACATGGCGCAGAACAACACCCTCAACCACTACAAGGACGACAAGGTGGACTGGTTCTTCGCCCACATGGACCAGGTCGCGAACGCCCACGTCGCCGGCCTGTTCTTCGGCGCAGGGCAGGACGAACAGACCACGGTCGAGTCCGACGGCGGAAACCTGATCAACAAGACGATCGCCTATCACAACTCGGGTGGTACAGCGCTTAATTGACTTGTACCCCCTCCTGAAGGAGGGGGATTCCGACCATCCCGTTCGCTGCTGTGCCGCTACGCGGCACGTGCTCGGAGCGGGATTCCATGACTTCCGATACCGCCAGTCCGGCGGCCTGTTTGACGTTGATCGCGGCGTTGTGGTCCCGGTCGTGGACGGTGTCGCAGGCGGGGCAGGTCCACTTCCGCACGTGCAGAGGCTTGGGCCCGTCCCGGTGCCCGCAGGTGGAGCACGTCTGGCTGGTGGGCTCGAACCGGCCGACCTTCACGAAGGTCCGCCCGTAACGCTGCGCCTTGTATTCGAGCATGCCGACGAACTGGGCCCAGTCCGCGTCGTGCACGCTCTTGGCCAGCCTCGTGCGTGCGAGTCCGGATACCGCCAGGTCCTCCACCGCGATCGCTTGGTTCTCGCGGATCAACGTCGTGGAGAGCTGGTGGTGGAACTCCTTGCGCGCATCAGCCACCCCCGCGTGAGCGCGGGCGACCTTCAACCGGGCCTTGGCCCGGTTCCTCGACCCCTTCTTCTTACGGGAGAGTTCCCGCTGGGCCTTCTTCAGCTTCTTCTCCGCGCGGCGCAGAAACCGCGGGGAGCCGATCTTCGTTCCGTCGGAGAGGACCGCGAAGTGGGTGAGCCCCAGGTCGATGCCGATCGCGGCCTCAGGGTCCGGCTCGTCCCAGCGGGCCCGGTCCGTCTCGTCGTCGGTGTCGATGACGAAGCCGGCGAAGTACCGGCCCGCCGCATCCACGATCACCGTCACACTCGACGGCGTCACCGGCAGGACCGTGACCACTTCACCTTCACAGCGCCGATCTTCGGCAGCGACAGCCGCCCACCCCCGGTGATCTTCCAGCGGGCGTTCGCGGTGAACCGGATCGCCTGCCGGGCATCCTTGCGCGACCGGAAACGCGGCGCACCCACCCGCTTCCCCCTGCGCTCCCCCTTCAGCGAGGCGAAGAAGTTCCGGTACGCGGCCTCCACATCCCGCAACGCCTGCTGCAGGACCACCGAGGACACCTCGCCCAGCCAGGACCGCTCAGGGGTGTTCTTGGCATGGGTGATCAACTGCTGGGACAGGACAGCGGCCTTGGGGTAGGGCGCCTGAGCCGCTCGGGCATCCTCACGGGCGCGCACCGCGTCGTTGAACACGACACGGGCACACCCGAACGCCCGCGCCAACGCCACGCGTTGACCAGGCTCCGGATACAACCGGAAGGCATACCGAAGCTGCATTCGCCGATCGTACGAACACACGACACCCCCTGTCGCCGGGAACACCCGTTCCCCACTTCACCCCCGTGACCCGCAGCGTCCGGCACCGCCACAACGGCACCGTGGCGCTCCGCCCCACAGTCACGAGATCGGCTTCACCACCGGCGTGAACGCCGATGCACTGCCGATGAAGCCCGGTAGCGGCGCAGCACTCACCACGAAAGGCGCCCCCATCTCTTCGATGGGGGCGCCTTTCGTCATCTTCGTCGGGCTGGAGACTCCGGGAGGCGGGTCAGCGCTTCAGGGTGAGAATGCCGGGGCGGTACGGCAGGTTGTCGTAGGAGGTGCCCGGCGGGGTGTTCGGGGTCTTGCCCTGGTAGAGGAACTGCAGATTGCAGGGGTCGATGGTCATGGTCTGGTCGGGGTTGCTGCGGACCAGGTCGCCGTGGCTGATGTCGTTGGTCCAGGTGGCACCGCTGTTGGCCTTGCCCGCGAAGGGGGTGGACTCGGTGGCGGCCTGCGCGGTCCACGGACCGTTCAGGCTGGAGGCGGTGAAGGAGCGGAAGTAGCGCTGCTCGCTCGCACCGCGAGCCTCGACGATCATGAGGTACTGGTTCTGGCCCTGGACCTTGTAGACCTGCGGTGCCTCGAACAGGTTCTTCGTCGTGTCGCTCATGACGGTCGTGTACGAGGAGCCGAAGCTGCCGGGGAAGTTCCCGATCGGCATGGTCGACTTGTAGATCTTGCCGTTGTCACCGGCGAAGAACAGGTACATGTTCTTGTCGTCGGCGATCAGGGTCTGGTCGATCGGGCCGGTGGCGGAGTCGGTGCGGGGGATGCTGCCGGTGAACAGCGGCTGCGGCGCGGACCAGCCGCCCGGGTCGGTGGGGTCGCTGGAGGTGCGGTAGCTGAAGGGCCACGGACCCCACTGGTACGCCAGCACCCAGAGCTTCTTGGGCGCGAAGTAGAACAGCGTGGGCGCCACCGCCTTCTCGCTCATGCCGGTCTGGCGGGCCGACGCCATGTCCGACCAGTTCGTGAAGGGGCTGAACGCCATCGAGCCGTAGGCCGATCCCGAGTAGTTCGACCCGTAGACCAGGTGCTTGCCGTTGTAGGTCACGGTGGTGAAGTCCTTCAGCGAGGCCCACCCGTTCGCCGGCTGCGCCAGCGCGTCCGTCGAGGTCCACCGGTACGTCGACGGAAGCGCACATGTGTCGCTCTTCGGCGCCGCGGCCGGCTGGAAGGTCCAGCGTTGGTTGGCGCCGCTGTTGGTGTCCCAGATCTGGACGGGAGTGCCGTTGGCGGTCCGACCGCCGGGGAGCTCCAGCGCCCGGCCGCTGGCGACGTTGGTCAGCGTGTAGGAGCCGTCGCTGTTCCGGTGGGCCTTCCAGTGCTGGTGGGCACCGCCGTTGGCGTCCCAGACCGTCAACCTCGTCCCGTTGGCCGTCCGGTTGGCCGGCTCGTCCACCACCCGGCCGCTGGCGATGTTGGTCAGGGTGTAGGAGCCGTCGCTGTTCCGGCCTGCCCGCCACTGCTGGTTGGAGGCCCCGCCGGCGTCCCACGCCTGGAGCGGAGTGCCGTTGTCGTTCTGTCCCGCGGGCTCGTCGAGAACGCGTCCTGCGGCCGCGTTGGAGAGCGTGTAGACAGTGCCGGAGGTGATGTCCCCGGCCTGTGTGCCGCCGCTGCCGGTGCTGCCCAGGGCGCTGAGCACGGCGCTGTAGGCGGGCTTCTTGTTGCCGCCCGCGTCGAACAGCAGCGCGTTCTCACCGGTGCGCCAGGAGTCGCTGTCGCGGATGCCCCACACCGTGATGCCCGTGCAGCGAGCGACGTTCATGCACGCCTGGACGGCGTTGGTGTAGGCGGTGGCGGACGCCTGGGCGATGTCGAGCTCGGTGATCTGGACGTCCACGCCGAGCGCGGCGAAGTTGGACAGGGTGGTCTGGAAGCTGGCCGGCGGGCCGCCGGCGGAGAAGTGGCTCTGGAAGCCGACGCAGTCGATGGGCACACCGCGGGACTTGAAGTCCTTGACCATCTTGTAGACGCCCTGGGTCTTGGCGTCGGACCAGTTCTCGATGTTGTAGTCGTTGTAGCAGAGCTTGGCGGCGGGGTCGGCGGTCCGGGCGGTGCGGAAGGCCTCCTCGATGAAGCCGTCGCCCAGCACGTCCTGGAACACGGAGCTGCGGTGCCGGCCGCTGCCGCCGTCGGCGAAGGCCTCGTTGACCACGTCCCAGGCGTAGATCTTGCCCTTGTAGTGGGTCATCTCCTGGGTGATGTGGTTCTTCATCACCGTGCGCAGGGTGCCGGCGTCGGTGATGGACTTGACCCAGCCCGGCAGTTGGGAGTGCCACACCAGGGTGTGGCCGCGCAGGCGCTGGCCGTGTGCGGTGGCGTGTTCGGCGATCCGGTCGGCGGCGGCGAAGGTGAACGACCCACGGGAGGGTTCGACGGCGTCCCACTTCATCTCGTTCTCCGGGGTGATCATCTTGAATTCCCGGTCGAGAACGGCGGAGTACGTGGAGTCGCCGAGCCTGCCCGCGGCCACTGCCGTGCCGAAGTAACGGCCGCTGCCGGCCGCCGCGTCGGCGACCGTGGCCGGTGCGGCGTCCTCCGGCGCGCGTGCGGCCAGGGCGACCAGTGGTACGGCGGCGCCCGCGGCGGCGAGGACCACCGCGGCGGCGATCACGCGGCGGGTCGCCGGACGGCGGCGATGAGAGCGGTTCTGATCTGACAACGGAATGTCCTTCTGGCGCAGCGGGCCTTGATCCAGCCCCGGATGCCTGTCAGTTGCCGCCACGCACACAAAGGTTGCCGCACAGCGGCGTTCACCGTGTCGGGACGAACCCTCCCCGGACCGACGCGGAGCCGCCCGAACCCCGCGCGTCGACGCGGTAGCCGTCGCCCGCGGCACTGTGCGCGCCCGCGCCGTTGTTGAACTGCGCGGCGAACTCATGGTTCCCGGCCGGCACGGTCAGGCCCGGCTTGAGTCCCCAGCGGTAGACCAGCGCGCCACCGGCCTCCTTGACGGTGACGGTGAAGTCATCACCCGGCAGGGTCTGCCAGGTCCCGGTGCTCTTCGCCCCGCCGGTCTGCACGATGCGGATCTCGACCGTGAGCGAGGTGAGCGGCTGGGTCGTCTTGAGGACGAGGTTGCTCTGAGTCCAGTAGACGGTGCTCTTCGGATCCAGCGAGCCGGCCGACCGCAGCGGCCCGTTCCGGCTCTCGTCGGCGGTCGGCGAGGGGCTGGTGGTCGACGGAGTCGGGCGCGAGCTGCCCGGGCTGGTGACCGGGGGCGGCGCGACCGGGGTGGGGCGGGCCGAGGTCGGGTGCGGGGAGCTGACGGTCGGGGACGGGGTGGCAGGCGTGGTCACGGTGGGCGTCGGCGGCGGGGTCGCGACGATGGCGGCGACGGCGAGGCCGCCGGTCGTCAGGATGCCGCCGGCGGCGAGCCCGGCGAGGGCGACCCTGGTCCCGGACCGCGCGAACGGTCGCGCGCGGTGACGGACGGCGGGGCCGGCCATGCCGCGTTCCACCCGGGCCAGCATCCGCGCGCGGTCGGGCCGGTGGGCCTCGGCGGCCTCGCGCAGCCGACGGTCGATCTCCTCGTTCACCGGTTCCTCCTCCCTGGCACCAGGTCCTCGGCCGCGTGTGCGCCCAGTAGCCTTTTCAGCTCGGCCATTCCCTTCGAGGTCTGGCTCTTCACCGTTCCGACCGATATGCCCAGCGCTGCCGCCGTCTCCTTCTCCGACAGGTCGAGAGAGTGTCTCAGCACCACGCAGGCGCGCTTGCGGTACGGCAGCCGGGCGAGCGCCGCGCGGACGTCCAGCACGGCCGCCGTGTCCGGCCCCTCCACCTTCTCCGGACCGCGGGACCGGAACAGCGTGATCCGGCGTCGCTCCCGGACTGTGCTGCGGATCCGTCCCCGCGCCAGGTTGGCCACCACACCGCGGGCGTAGGCGAGCGGGTGGTCGGCCTGCCGCAACCGGTCCCAGCGCTGCCACAGGGCGACCAGGGCATCCGCCGCGAGGTCGTCCGCCGCGTCGGACTCGCCGGTCAGGAGGTGTGCCAGACGGGCGAGTTCGGCGTAGTGGCGTTCGAAGAATTCGTGGAACTCCGCGGACGCGTCATCGAGGACCATCCCCCGGTCGCCCTCTCCTTGCCATGATGTGCGCATTGGTTGCGTGTTCAACAACAACGGGGGGCGCAGCCTAGCAGTGCCGGGCCCGGGATTCGAACGGCGGTCGCGCAAGGTTGCGGCGCGGCGTGCTTCGTTGCCCTCATGCCCGTCCATCCGGTTGTTCGACTCGGCTTTCCGGCTCCCAGTTGCCACAGAGGACGAGAAGGTTGCCGCCCCCGACGCTGTTTTCCCGGCGACCGGTGCACGGTACGGCGAAGGAGTCCTTCGCGTGCCCGGCACCGGCACGCCGGCCCTCGCCAAGGACGGCACCTTCACCCTGCGTCCCAGGCAAGAGCGTCGAGAAAGGTCAAGGAACGCCAAGGGGCGGCAAAGGTAATTGACATGGACCGCTCCGTGATGATTATCTGCCGATGCAGAGTTTGAAACTTCAAGTTACTCCCCGGTTTCGCACGCATGAGACGTTTGGAGCGCACCATGCCCCCTACTGCCCCCACCACTCCCGCCCGCAGGGCCGTCGTCGCCTTCCTCGCCACCGCCGCGGTCCTGGGCGCGACCGCCGTACCCGCCGTGGCGGCCCCGCACGGCCCGGCCGCCGGGCTCGCGGCGCACAGCCAGGGCGGCTACGGCGATGCCGCCCGCCTCGGCTACCAGAAGACCGTCGCCATCACCGTCACCAAGAGGGTGTTCGAGCACGGTGACACCGCGGTCGTCGACCGCTACGTACGGCCCGACTACATCCAGCACAACCCGACCGCGGCCGACGGGGCGGCGGGTCTGAAGGCCCTGGCCACCTCGATCCACCAGCAGTTCCCCGACGCCCGGTACAACGTCAAGCGGGTCATCTCCCAGGGCGACCTCGTGATGCTCCACTCCAACGTGGTGCTGGTCCCGGGGACCAAGGGCGCGGCCGTCATCGACATCTTCCGCTTCCAGGGCGGCAAGATCGCCGAGCACTGGGACGTGATCCAGAACGTGCCGGACACCACGGCCAGCGGCAACGACATGTTCTCCACGCTGAGTTCACCGCAGGTCTCGCAGCCCCTGGACCACCGGCTCACCCAGGCCAACGAGGCTCTGGTCGTCAAGGCCTTCGACGAGCTCATCGTCCACAAGGACCTGAGCGCCCTCGACCGCTACTGGGACCCCGGCTACCTCCAGCACAACACGCAGATGCAGAGCGGCGTGCCCGCCGCGAAGGCCGGCCTCGGCGGTTACTTCGCCTCGGCACCGCAGCTGACGGTCACCCCGAAGCGGATCATCGCCGAGGGCGACCTGGTGGCCGTCCACAGCGACTACGTCAACTATCCCGGAGACCGGGGCACGGCGATCCTGGACCTGTTCCGGGTGCGGAACGGCAAGATCGTCGAGCACTGGGACATCATCCAGAACGTCCCGGAGACCTCCGCCAACGACAACGGCATGTTCTAGAGGCCGGGACCCTGCCCGTCGGCCCCGTGCCGTTCGGTCGGTGCGCACGGTGGCGAACACCGCCCGGGCACGGGGGCCGTCGGCCGCCTCCCAGGCGCCGCTGACGCGGCCGGCCGCCGTCTCGGGGCGGGTGTCGGGTGCGGTGGGGTCCAGGACGCGGTGCAGGCGCAGGACCCCGCCGTCCGCGGCGGCCAGGACGGTGCCCCGCTCGTCGGTGACCTCGACGGGCCACGGCGGGGAGGGGGAGCGGCGCCCGTGCAGGAACGGGTGACCTCGCGGTCGGGGGGCGGTGAGGCTCTGGGTCTGGGCCTGGACGCGGCCTCGATCAGCGCGAGGAACTGGGCGTACGGCACCGGTCGTGACGGCCGTCGTAGGCCTGGCGGGGCTCAGGATGCCGGGATGCAGCTACCGCAGCGTGCTCGCCAAGATCGCTCCGCCGGCTGGACGCCGAACACCGCGTTCGGCCGCGGCGTTTCCGTAACGCCGTTCCGAGAAGCCCGTCGCTGACGGCATGCCCGCACCCGGCAACGGTCCGAGCGGTACACAGCCGTCCTCGACCGCTCCACCCCCACCGTCCGCGACCTGCCACATACCGGGCACTCCGCTTGCTCGCCACGCTGCATCGCGATGACTCGCTCACCGGCCTGCCGACGCCTCCGCCGCCATCGTCTGCGGCAGCGGCAGCGGCAGCGGCAGCGGCAGCGGCAGCGGCAGCGGCAGCGGCAGCGGCAGCGGGCCACCGTACTCCTGGCAATACCGCCGAGCCGTCTTGTCATCCCCCACAACCCAGATGATCCAGCCGTACACACCTCACGGCCAGGGATCAGAAACGCCTGATGAACCGACGACCGTCATGTGGAGCCAAGGGCAGGCTCTGGCGGCGGCCGAATCCCGCGACGGTGATCCGGATCAAGGACAGGAACTTACGCGTTCGCGTCGCGGAGCGTGCGCAGGATGCGCCCGAGGTGGCGGCGGTCCTCGGCTGAGAGTGGTCCGGCGAGGTGGTTGCGCAGGTGGGAGACGTGGGCGGTCAGTGCGTGGTCGAGCGCCTGACCGCCCTTGTCGGTCAGTACGGCGAGTGCGGCTCGTCGGTCGGCAGGATCGGGGTCGCGGCGGATGAGTCCTTCCTTTTCCATGCGGTCGGCGAGCCGGGTGAAACCGCCCGAGCTGAAGGACACGGCCTCTGCCAGGTCCGTCATGCGGAGCTGGTGGCCGGGGGTGCGGCCCAGTCGCAGCAGCACTTCGAACCAGGTCTGCGGTATATCGAGATCGCGGTTCACCAGGGGCTTGATACGGCTGTGGGCCTCCACGAAGAGACCGAAGAGTGTCACGTCGTCGTCGTTCAGCAGTTGTTCATTCACTCCTCAAGGATGACAGAAGGACAGGCGTGGAAGAATCTGCCGTTGCAATAGTTGTTGTGGCAGATATATTGTCTGCGTCGGCAGATACTTCACCGTGTCCACCCCACAGATGTGGAGTCCACCCATGGGAAAGCGTGTCCTGGCCGCCTCCGGCGTCGCAGCTCCCATGGACGGCGTCCTCGCGTCCGGCCTGTCTGCGGCACCCACTTCGGCGGACGCCGCCACCTCCTCCTCCGCCGAGCGGACCGGCTCAAACGAGGAGACCCGGTTGCGGGCGCTGTACCGGCAGGTCGTGGCCGACAGCGACCGGCACGTCGTCTTCACCGGTGATGGCAGGTCCGGGCAGGACGACTGCCTCAAGAACGCGTTCGAGAAGAAGCAGCGCCGCCCTCGCCCGTTGCAAGGCCCGCCTCGGCCTCTGCATCGGCGATGTACACGGCGCCCACTCGTCCGACCCCACGTCCTCAGCCTCCACCCGATCGACCAGCAGGGCACCCAAGGCTGAACCCCTGCCCGACACGGGCTGCCCGCCTCGATCCGGTTCACGTCGTACACCTCGCCGCGAGGCGATTTCCCCGACCATCACCCTTCACCCGAGGAACCACGCATGAGCACTCTCTCCTTCACAGTCCTCGATCTCGACTTCCCGGCCGGCAGCAAGAACAAGACCGCCACCCTCGTCACCGGCGAGAACGAGGCGCTGCTGGTGGACGCCGGCTTCACCCGCGCCGACGGCCACCGTCTGGCTGCCGAGATCCTCGACTCGGGCAAGACGCTGACCACGGTCTACGTCAGCCACGCCGACCCCGACTTCTACTTCGGCGCCGAGGTGATCGCCGACGCCTTTCCCGAGGCGGTCTTCGTCGCCACCCCGCTCGTCATCGAGCACATCGCGCACTCCTACGAGGGCAAGCTCAAGGCCTGGGCGGCACTCGGCCCCAACCTCCCCACCCGCCTGGTCGACCTGGCCCCGCTGACCGGCGACCTCACCCTGGAAGGCCACCGCTTCGAGCTCAAGGGCGGCCCGGCGGGTCTGCCCGACCGCCACTACCTGTGGCAGGCCGAGCACCGTGCGCTGCTCGGCGGTGTCCTGCTCTTCCAGCAGGAGCACGTCTGGGTCGCCGACACCCCCACCCCCGGCGACCGCGCCGCCTGGATCGACCTGCTCGACGAAATGGCCGCCCTCCAGCCCGAGTTGGTCGTCCCCGGCCACCGCCTCCCCGGCACCGCCGCCGACGCCTCCGCCATCACCGCCACCCGCGCCTACCTGATCGCCTTCGAGGAGGAGCTCGGCAAGGCCGCCGACGGCGCCGCGCTGAACGACGCCCTCGTCAAGCGCTTCCCGGACAACGGCATGCTGATCGCCGCCCAGATCGGTTCGAAGGTCGCCAAGGGCGAGATGAAGTGGGGCTGACGATGAGCGACTTCGCCACCTCCACCGCGCCCGCCGACGTCGTACGCCGGCAGTACCTGGCCTCCGCGGCCGGTGATCTGGACGCCCTGCGTGCCACCCTCGCCCCCGACGTGGAGTGGACGGAGATGGCCGGCTTCCCGCTGGCCGGGACCTATCGCACGCCCGAGGGCGTCACCGCCAACGTCATGGAGCAGCTCGGCAAGGAGTGGGAGGGCTGGGCCGCGCACGACGACACCTACGTCGTCGACGGCGAGAACGTCGTCGTCCTGGCCCGCTATACCGCGGCCAACAAGGCCACCGGCAAACCGATCGACGTCCGTGTCGCGCACCACTTCGTCGTCCGCGGCGGCCTGATCGTCCGCTTCGAACAGTTCGTCGACACGGCGCTCGTCCGTGACGCCATGACCATCTGAAACCCAGCACTCGAAGGTCAGGAGAAGCCAGTGTCCGCTGCCGACAACAAGGCGCTTGTCATCGCGTTCTACGAGCAGGCGTTCAACGACTACCAGCCCGAGGCGGCCGCCGCCGCGCACCTCGGCGAGAGCTACACCCAGCACAACCCCGAGGCGCAGGACGGCCCGGGTGCCTTCGTCGGCTATGTGCACTGGCTGCGCGGGCAGTTCCCCGACCTGCGCCTGGACATCAAGCGCACGGTCGCCGAAGGGGACTTGGTGGTCACCCACAGCAATCTCCATCTCAAGCCCGGCGACCGGGGCATGGCCGTCGCGGACTTCTGGCGCGTCGCCGACGGAAAGATCGTCGAGCACTGGGACGTGATCCAGGAAGTCCCCGAGAAGAGCGCCAACGACAACACCATGTTCTGACCCCCCGGCAGCAGCACGGCACCCGTGCCGTACCCGGGCGCCGTGCTGCTCCCCTGCCGTGGTCCAGCCGCACCACACAGACAACCGAACAGAACAGCACGGACAGAAAGGCTCACCCCCACCATGACCAGCCTTCCCAGCCGACGCCGCCTGCTTGCCACCGGAGCGGGCGCCGCTCTCGGTCTCGGTGTCACCGCTGCCTCCGTCACCCCCGCTCAGGCCGCCACCGGCCAAGCCTCTGCGGGCCGCGTGGCAACGGGCGGCACCGAGGAGAAGCGGACTCTTGACGAGCTCTACCAGGCAGCCCTCGCGGAGGGCGGCAAGCTCGTGCTCTACGCCGGCGGCGATGTCTCCAGCCAGGCAGACGGGATCCGCAACGGCTTCAAGAGCCAGTTCCCCGGCATCGACCTGACGGTGGTCGTCGACTACAGCAAGTACCACGACGTCCGCGTCGACAACCAGTTCGCCACCGACACCCTGATACCCGACGTCGTCCAGCTCCAGACCGTGCAGGACTTCGTGCGCTGGAAGGAGCAGGGCCGCCTGCTCGCCTACAAGCCGGCCGGTTTCTCCAAGCTCTACGCCCCCTTCAAGGACCCGCACGGCGCGTGGGTCGCCGTCCAGGTCAGTGCCTTCAGCTACATGTACGGTCCCGCCGCGGTCGGCTCCGACATCCCCAGCGGTCCGCTCGACCTGGCCGACGCCCGCTGGAAGGGGAAGATCGCCTCCTCCTACCCGCACGACGACGACGCGGTCCTCTACCTCTACACCCTCTACGTGGAGAAGTACGGCTGGGACTGGCTGGCCCGACTGGCCACCCAGGACCTTCAGTTCGCCCGCGGCAGCTTCACCCCGAGCGCGGCCGTCACCAGCGGCCAGAAGGCCATCGGCATCGGCGGCTCCGGCGCGCCGCTGTCCACCGGGCCGGTCAAGTGGGTGCTGCCCGAGAAGGCGCCGTTCATGTCCTGGGGACAGCGGGCCGCGATCCTCAAGCAGGCCAAGAACCCCACCGCCGCCAAGCTGTACCTGAACTGGCGGCTCTCCGTCGAGCAGCAGAAGGCCGCCACCAACGGCTGGTCGGTCCGCACCGATGTCACCCCGCCGACCGGGCTCAAGCCCGTCTGGGAGTACCCCAACGGCAACCTCGACGGCTTCCCCAAGTTCATGGCCGACCGCGCGGCGATCGAGCGCTGGAAGCAGACCTTCGCCCTGTACTTCGGTGAGGTGAAGGGCGACCCCTCACCGGGCTGGCCCGGCCTGCACCCCGGAGCCTGACCGCCGACCGGGGCCACCTGCAGTTCCTCTACCAGGGCAAGTCCCCCACCGCACCGGCGAACACTCCCTACGACCGACTGCCGTACCGACCGGGCGTCCTCACCCTGAAGCACTGACCTACGCCTCGAAGAAACCCCAGCCGCATGGCGGCTGGGGTTTCTTCTTTCGTGGACTTTCACTGTGGGTCCGGGGCGACGCACTACGACGCCGCTGCGGATACTCGGGGCCGCAGGCTGTTGTGCCTGCGGCCCCGCTCGGGTGTCGGGGTCAGGACGGGTCGCCGTACTGCAGACCGCGTCCGTTGGTGCCGATGTAGACGCGCCCGAAGGTGTCGGGGTCGCCGGTGATGACGCCGAGGCTTCCGATGGCGCCCCACTGGTGGGCGTCGTCGTTGATGCGGAGCCAGGTGGCGCCCTTGTCGGTGGAGCGGAAGACTCCGGTGACGTCCTTGACGGTGCCGATCAGGTACAGGGCCTGGTAGTCGGCCCCCGGTGCGGCCTTGCCGAAGCCGAGGGCGGAGGCGGACTTCACCGTGCTGAGTGTGGTGAAGGTGCGGCCGCCGTCGGTGGAGTGCAGCAGCCCCCTGTCACCGGCGGCGATCCACAGGTCGCCGTTGATGCCGGGGACGGCGGTGAGCCGGCCGGAGGGGAGGTTGCCGGCGCGGGGGGTGAAGGTCGCGCCGCCGTCGGTGCTGGCGTTGAGTGTGCCGTTGGTCAGTGCGTAGAAGGTGCCGGCCGAGGAGCGGTCGGCGACGACGACGGCGTCGGTGCCCAGGCCGCTGACCTTCGACCAGTGCGCTCCCTTGTCGGTCGAGCGGTAAGGGGCCTGACCTGATTCGGCCCAGACGATGGTGGAGCCGTCCGCCGAGAGGGCGACATGGCCGCTGTTCGCGCTGGGGACGGGTTCGGCCGTGAAGCCGTTCCAGGTGCTGCCGCCGTCGGTGGAGTAGGCGCCGTCCTGCGCGCCGCCGGTGCCGACACGGACCATCACCGAGGGGTTGGACTGGGCGAAGTCGATGTCGGTGCTGCTGCTCATCAGCGGGTTCTTCATCCGTCCGCCGGGCACCTCGGTCAGGGAGTCGTGGCGGAAGCCGCCCTGGTCGCCCATGGAGGTGATGACGGTGGCGCCGCCTGGCGGGGCGATCGCGTCTGCCAGCGAGGTCTCCTCCAGCCCGCGGGCCCCTGAGGCGGCCCAGTGGCTGGTGCCACCGCTGTCGGAGGCGCCCGCGTCCTTGCTGCGCCAGATGCCGTTGCCGGTGCCGTACAGCACGTGCCCGGAGTTGAAGGGGTCGATGGCCAGCGCGGTCATCCAGTGCCCGGTGTGGGTGCCGACGTACGGAGCGCCGGAGGCATCGCGCTGCGAGGCGTCAGCCAGCGCCTTCCAGGTCGTGCCACCGTCGGTGGTGCGGTAGATCTCGTCCTCGGGCCACCAGCGGTCGAGGGTGGTGACCATCACCGTGGAGGGCTTCTGCGGGTCGACGGCCAGACCGGAGAACCCGTAACTGCCCTGCGAGGGAGAGATGTTCTTCCACGCGCCGTTGGTCGCGGTGTACTTCCACACCGAGCCCGCCGTCGCGTCCATGGGGCCGATGCTGTTGCTGTAGGACAGGTACAGCGACCCGTCACCGGAGACCACACCGTGCTGCGGCATCTGGCCGGTGGGCTGCCCGGAAACGGCCTGCCAGCTGCTGCCGCCGTCGGTCGAACGGTACAAAGGCGTGGACTTGTCGTTGACGCCGACGTACACCGTGTTGCTGCCGGCCGGGCCGTACGTCACGAAGGAGATGCCCGCGCCGCTGCCCGCCCCGTCCTTGACGGGGAACGACGAGACCTGACGCCACGTCACCCCGTAGTCGGTGCTGCGCCACAGGCCGTTCTTGCGGGTGCCCAGCAGCAGGGTGCCGTGGTTCGCGGGGTCGATCACGAGCCGCTCGCCCGCCCCCCGGCCGGGTTCGTTGCCACCCACCTTGAACGGCAGATCGGTGCGCTGGAAGGTACGGCCCCGGTCGGTGGAGCGCAGGATCGCGCCGTTGCCCGCCCACTCGTTGGTGTAGGTGCCCGTCGCGAGGTAGAGCCGGCTGGGGTCGACGGAGTCGGTGGCCAGCGAGTCGATGCCCAGCAGGTTCCAGTCCTTCTCACCGAGCCAGTCGGTCAGCGGGATCCACTGCTCCGCCCCGGTGTCCCAGCGGTAGGCGCCGCCCATGTCGGTGCGCGCGTACAGCAGGCCCTTCTCCTTCTGGTTGAACACCAGTCCGGTGACGTAACCGCCGCCCGCCACCTGGGCGTTCTTCCACGCATACGGTCCGGACGCAGGCTTGGCGTCCGCGCTGCCGGCTCCACCCGCCAGGGGGTCGGCCATCTTCACCAGCTTCCACTGCTGGTTGGTGCTTCCCAGGCCGGGAAACTGGATGACTGCCGCCCCGTTGGCCGAGGAGCCTCCGGAGACGTCCAGGACCTGGCCGCTCCTGCGGGAGGTGAAGGTGACGGCGTCGGAACCGCTCACCTCCTCGATCTTCCATTCCTGGGCGGTGGAGGAGCTGTCGGTCTGCTGCTCGGCGGCAGCTCCCTTGACGGTCGAATCGCCCGTTATCCCCAGCACCTTGCCGCTGTTGCGGTTCACCAGCTCGTAGTAGCCGTCCCCAGCGGACTTCAGCTCCCACTGCTGGTTGGCGGTGTGCTGGTCGGTCCACTGCTGCATCCGGGTGCCGTCGGCGGTGGAGAAGCCGTTGACGTCCAGCACCTTGCCGCTGCGCACGGAAACCAGCTCGTAGTAGGCATTGCCGTCGACCGTCGCGGCCTGCGAGTCCTCCTGCACGAACAGGAGATACGGCACGACGGCGAGGGGCGCGCCGAGCAGCACAGCGGTGGCAGTCCAGCGACGGCGGTGACGCCCGCGGCGCCCGCCGTGCGTGGGGTTCTTCATGGGGAGGTGCTCTCCTTGCATACCGTTCACGGAGGAAAAGCGGATCGCGGCCACCGGGACTGGCCGGATCCGACTCCTTGTGGTCACAGGCACCGCAAAGGTTGCCGCGAGCCGGAAACTTTTCACTGCCTGACGCTGTCGGGGATGCTTCAGCGGGACTGAGCTGTACTGATTTTGCGGAGTCCCTGATGCCAGGTTTACGGTCCTGGCGAAGGAGATCCATCAGCACGATGGCAGCACCCCGTAATTACCCGGACGAGCTCCGCGAGCGCGCGATCCGCGAGGTCCGCACCACCGGTTGGCCGATCGCCCACGTCGCGAAGGACCTGGGCGTTGATACTTCCGAGCTGCGGGATCATGTCGCGCCTCGTTCTTCCAGCTCGTGGACCCATACCTGGACGAGAAGTTGGCGAGATTGCCGGCCAGGGCGTTGGCGTTCGGCGAGGGGGCTGTCGGCGAAACGTCCGCGAGCTACCTCGCCGGACTCCGCCTCCCGCGAACGACCCTCTGGGGCAGCAGCCTTCTACAGACTCGCCGATCGCGACTACGAGCAGGCCAAAGCAGAACCGTCTCCTCGGTCCAGCACAGCTGTCGCGCCCTACACAGCGTCCACTCACACCCCATGCGTCCTTCGGGCCGTTTCCTGTACGGGCCGTTTCCCCCGCACACGGCCGGGCGGCAGCCCGTGCTCCAAGGCCGCGCGGCAAACTGATCGCCTGTCACCATCGCAGGGCACGCATGCCCCACTTTGCGAGAATTCCATGGCCACCCGAAGGGGAAATCCACCAGCTCGTAGGCCTGACCCTGGATTCGCCTTGGAGCCGACTTCGGGATCCGAACCCGAGACCTACGCATTACAGATGCGCAAGACGATCTGGGCCCCATTTGGGCCCCATTCGCCCTCACGCCCACCTCGCAACGCAGTGGCTTGGACCACAGAAGGTCAAGGAAAAGCAAAAGCCCCAGGTCACGGCGAGTGAGTCCTGAGGCTTCTACAGAGCCGCCTTCGGGATTCGAACCCGAGACCTACGCATTACGAGTGCGTTGCTCTGGCCATCTGAGCTAAGGCGGCGCGCTGCCAGCACTATGGTGCGATCAGCAACGTCGGTAAGTCTACACAGTTTCCCGGGGTGCTCCGCACACGCCCTGGGGAGCCCGGAGGCGGGGACCGTCGCAGGGGCTATGAGCAGCGCTTTCCCTTGTTGGGAGGGGTGCCGCGGAGGAGGTAGCGGTCGATCGTGGAGTCGATGCAGTCGCTGCCTCGGCCGTAGGCGGTGTGGCCGTCGCCGACGTAGGTGAGGAGGGTGGCGGAGGAGAGCTGGGCGGCGAGGGACTGGGCCCAGGGGTAGGGGGTCGCCGGGTCGCGGGTGGTGCCGACCACGACGATCGGGGCCGCGCCCTTCGCCTCGATGCGGTGGGGTTCACCGGTGGGCTTGACCGGCCAGTAGGCGCAGTTCAGGGAGGCCCAGGCGAGGCCTTCACCGAAGACGGGGGACGCTTTTTCGAAGGCGGGGAGGGCGGCCTCGACCTGGTCGGGGGTGGAGAAGGCCGCAGGGAGGTCGAGGCAGTTCACGGCCGAGTTGGCGAACATCAGGTTCGCGTACCGGCCGTCGGCGTCGCGCTCGTAGTAGCTGTCGGAGAGGGCGAGCAGGCCAGCCGCGTCCCGCTGCTTCATCGCCGAGGTGAGGGCCTCGCGCAACTGGGGCCAGGCCGCCTCGTCGTACATCGCCGCGATCACGCCCGTCGTCGCGAGGGATTCGCCGACCTTGCGGCCGTCCGCGTCGCCCGCCGGGAGGGGAGCCGCGTCGAGCCGGGTGAAGAACGCGCTGAGGTTCTTGCCGACCTGGTCCGGGCTCGTGCCCGCGCCGCCGAGCGGGCAGTCGCTCTGGCGCACGCAGTCCTTCGCGAAGGACCGGAAGGCGGTCTCGAAGCCCGCCGTCTGATCCTCGTTCAGCTTCCGGGCGGTGAGCGAGGGGTCCATCGCGCCGTCGAGGACGAGCCGGCCCACCCGGTCGGGATAGAGCCCCGCGTACGTCGCCCCGAGGAACGTCCCGTACGACGCCCCGACATAGGTCAGCTTCTTGTCGCCCAGCACCGCGCGCAGGATGTCCATGTCGCGGGCCGCCTCGACCGTGGAGACATGCCGCAGCAGATCGGCCGACCGCCGTCCGCAGCCCTCGGCGAACTTCTTGTAGGCGTCTACCAGTTCGCCTTTCTCCTTCTTGTCGTCGGGAGTGAAGTCAGTCTGCGTGTACGCGTCCATCTCGCGGCCGGTCAGACACTCGACCGGCTCGCTGCGGGCCACGCCGCGCGGATCGACGGCGACCATGTCGTAGCGGGCGCGGACCTCCGCCGGGTAGCCGATGCCGGCGTACCCCTGCAGGTAGCCGACCGCCGAGCCGCCCGGGCCTCCCGGGTTCACCAGCAGCGAGCCGAGCCGCTTGCCCGGGCCCGTGGCCTTCTTGCGCGCGACGGCCAGCCGGATGTCGCCAGAGGTCGGCTTGGCGTAGTCCAGCGGCGCCTTCATCGTGGCGCACTCGAAGCCGGGGACACCGCAGGTACGCCAGGTCAGCTTCTGCCCGTAGTAAGGGGACAGCGTCGACGGCGTGGCCCGGGGCAGCGCGCCCAGCGCCGTGTCCGGAGTCGACCTGGCCGTACTCGAACTGCCCGAGGAGCAGGCCGAGACGAGCAGTGCCGCCACGGCGAGCAGCGTGCCGCCGGCGCGGAGGGTGCGGCTCGTGGCGGCGGAACGGACGGATCCGGCTGAAGACCTGACAGAACGCCTGGTGTACATCTCGCGAGCGTAACCCTGCGCGATGAAATGCTCACCATCGGTGGCCGATGATCCTCTTACGAGTGACCTGGTCAACCGGCCGGACACCCCGAGCCACCGAGAGAGTGAACCCGCGAGTCACCCTGCCGGTAGGGCTGACGAGTTGCCTCGCCGGAAACCCGACGAGTTACCCACAGGGAGCCCGACGGCTCACCCCGCCCTCAGCGCCATCGTCATCGCCTCCACCGCCAGCAGCGGTGCCACGTTGCGGTCGAGGGCCTCGCGGCAGGCGGCGATCGCGTCGATACGGCGCAGGGTCGCCTCCGGTGTGCTGCCACGGGCCAGGCGCTCCAGGACGTCCTCGGCCTCGGTGTTGGCGAGGGCGATACGTGAGCCGAGCTGGAGGGCGAGGACGTCGCGGTAGAACCCGGTGAGGTCGATCAGGGCCAGGTCCAGGCTGTCGCGCTGCGTACGCGTTCTTCGGCGCTTCTGCCGGTCCTCCAGCTCCTTCATGACGCCCGCGGTGCCGCGCGGCATGCGGCCGCCCTTCTCCGCGCCGAGCGCCGTCTTCAGGTCCTCGGTCTCCTTCACGTCGACTTCCTCGGCGAGCTGCTTGGCGTCCTCCGCCGCCGTGTCGATCAGCTCCTGGGCGGCCTTGAGGCAGCCGCCGACATCGTCGATGCGCAGCGGGAGTTTCAGGACGGCGGCCCGCCGCTCGCGGGCGCTGCGGTCCGTGGCGAGACGGCGCGCGCGCCCGATGTGGCCCTGCGTCGCGCGGGCGGCGACGGCCGCGACGTCGGGTTCGATGCCGTCCCGCCGTACGAGGATGTCGGCGACCGCATCCACCGGCGGGGTGCGCAGTGTGAGGAGGCGGCAGCGCGAACGGATGGTCGGCAGGACATCCTCGATGGAGGGGGCGCACAGCAGCCAGACCGTGCGAGGAGCGGGCTCCTCCACTGCTTTCAGCAGGACGTTGCCCGCGCCTTCCGTGAGGCGGTCGGCGTCCTCCAGGACGATCACCTGCCAGCGGCCGCCGGCGGGCGACATCTGGGCGCGGCGGACCAGGTCCCGGGTCTCCTTCACGCCGATGGAGAGGAGGTCCGTGCGGACGATCTGCACGTCGGCGTGGGTGCCCACGAGGCTCGTATGACAGCCGTCGCAGAAGCCGCAGCCGGGGACGCCGCCGAGCGCGCGGTCGGGGCTCACGCACTGGAGCGCCGCCGCGAAGGCGCGCGCCGCCGTGGAGCGGCCCGAGCCGGGCGGGCCCGTGAACAGCCAGGCGTGCGTCATCTTCGACGCCTCGGGCGGTGGCGCGGCCGTGGCGATGGCGGTGACGAGCGCGTCGGCGTCACGTGCGGCGGCGGCGAGCTGCTCGCTCACCTTCTCCTGGCCCACCAGGTCGTCCCATACGGGCACGGGGCACCGCCCTTTCGTCGCACTTTGCCTTGCCGCGTCCATTGTGCGGGTCGCCACTGACAACGGACCGCCACGGGCTGTGCGGCCGGGTCCGGGACCGGGACCGGCTCAGCGCCGGCGCCCGCCCCGCCCCTCGTCCTGGTCGTCGTCGCGCGGGCCCAGCAGTTCGTCCGCCAGGGTCGGGAGGTCGTCCAGCGGGGTCTCCTCCGCCCAGTCGGAGCGCGGGCGGCGACGCGGGGTGCCCCGGTCGTCGACCTGGGGCAGCTCCCGGGTGCGGTCCTCGGGACCCTCGGGCCGAGGCGCGCCGTCGGTCCGGGGTCCGCCGTCGGACCGGGGCGCCGGCCGCTCGTCACGGAAGAAGCCCGGCGGCACGCGATCCGCGGGACCACCCGCGCCTGCGTCCCTGGCAGTCCCGGTGCCCCCGGCGTCCCCGCGATCCTGGACCGGTGGCAGCACCGCGGTCTCGTCGGCGGCGCGATCGTCTCGTACCGGCGGGAGCACGGCCGTCTCGTCGGCGGCCCGGTCCTCCCGTACGGGAGGAAGTACCGCCGTCTCGTCGGCCGCCCCCGGAGACACCGGCGGCTTCGGCAGCTTGGCCGTCTCCTCCATGGGACCGCCCGAGGCGTTCGACGGCGTCACGATCGGCGTGGGCACCGTCGTCTCGTTGTCGGCCGGGGCCGAAGCCCGTCGCGAGGACGCCGCGGAACCGGACGCACCCGGAGCCGGGGTCGAAGCCGCAGCCGAAGCCGCCGCCGCTGCGGCCTCCGCTGCCCGGCGCGCCTCCTCGGCACGCAGCAGGGCCTCCTCGGCCTTGCGCTGCTTCTCCAGGCGGCGTTCCTCCGCCTCGGCCCGCAGCCGGGCCTCCTCCTCGGCCTGCCTGCGCCGGCGCTCCTCCTCGGCGGCCCGGGCCTGCTCCTCGGCAAGCTGCCTGACGCGCTCCTCCTCGGCGCGACGGCGGGCTTCCTCGGCACGCTGCCGGGCCTCCTCGGCCTGGCGCTCGGCCTCGCGCCGCTGGGCCTCCTCCAGCTCGCGCTGCTTGCGCTCCTCCTCCTCGGCGCGCAGCCGGGCCAGCTGCTCCTGGCGCTCACGCTCCAGGCGCTCCTCCTCGGCCTTGCGGGCGGCCTCTTCCTCGGCCTTGCGGCGGGCCTCCTCCTCGGCCGCCTTGCGCGCCTCCTCCTGGGCCTTCACCTCGGCCTCGGAGAGCGGCAGCATCACGTCGAGACGGTGCCGTATGACGGTGGTGACCGACTCGGGCTCCTGACCTGCGTCGACGATCAGGTAGCGCCCGGGGTCGGCCGCCGCCAGGGTCAGGAAACCGGACCGCACGCGCGTGTGGAACTCGAGCGGCTCCGACTCCAGCCGGTCCGGCGCCTCCGTGAACCGCTCGCGTGCCGTCTCCGGCGAGACGTCGAGCAGGACGGTCAGATGGGGCACCAGCCCGTCGGTCGCCCAGCGGTTGATACGGGCGATCTCGGTGGGCGAGAGGTCGCGGCCGGCGCCCTGGTAGGCCACCGACGAGTCGATGTAGCGGTCCGAGATGACGACAGCACCCCGCTCCAGCGCGGGCCGCACCACCGTGTCGACGTGCTCGGCGCGGTCGGCGGCGTACAGCAGCGCCTCGGCCCGGTGCGACAGCCCGGCGGACGACACGTCGAGGAGGATCGACCGCAGCCGCTTGCCGACCGGTGTGGCGCCCGGCTCGCGCGTCACCACGACCTCGTGGCCCTTGGCCCGGATCCACTCGGCCAGGGCCTCGGCCTGGGTCGACTTCCCGGCTCCGTCACCGCCCTCCAGGGCGATGAAGAACCCGGTCGCGGCAGCCAGCTGGTCCGGGTCGTCGCCGCCGCGCAGCGCGTCCCGCAGATCCTGCCGCAGCGGTACGCCGGAGCGGTCGTCGACCTTGGCGAGGACCAGCGCGGCGACCGGCAGCAGCAGCGCGCCGACGAGCATGAGCGTGAAGGCGGCGCCGCCGTGCGCGAAGACGAACTTGCCGTTCTCCAGGCGGTGCGGCCCGATCGCCGCGGCCACCACGGGCGCAAGGAGCGCCCCCAGGGCGACGAGGACCCGTACGACCGCGTGCAGGTGTTCGGTCGTACGCGCCCGCCGGTACTCCTCGACCTCCTGGTCGAGGAGGGTGTGCCCGGTGTTGGCGGCAATGCCGGCGCCGATGCCCGCGAGGGCGACGATCAGCAGCACGGTGGTGACGTCCGGGACGAGCCCGGCGGCGAGCAGCGCGACGCCGGAGAAGGCGATCGCCAGCGCGAGCAGCCTGCGCCGCGACAGCGCCGGCAGCACGTTCGGGGCGGTGCGGATGCCGACGGCGACGCCCCCGGTCAGCGCGAGGACCAGCAGTCCGTACGTCACCGGGCCGCCGCCCAGGTCCTTGGCGTGCAGTACGGAGACGGCGACGGAGGCCGAGACCGCCCCGGCGACGGCGGCGCAGGCGAGGACCAGCAGCGGGATCGCGCCCGTGCGGCCCTTGTCGACGCCGGTGCCCGTCCTGGGCCTGCGCAGGCCCTCCAGGGGCGAGCGGGCGCGCGGGGTGCGGGAGTCGGGCAGTTCGAGGAACGTGACCACCGAGAGCGAGGCGGCGAACAGCCCTGCGGCGACGTACGAGGCGAGCGCCGCCTGATGCTGCTCGAACCAGGCGATCCCGGCACCCAGCAGGTTGTTGACGAGGGACACGGCGACGAGCGCGGCGGCCGCGATCGGCACCGCCATGAATCCCGTACGCAGCGACAGGCGCCGCAGGGCGTCCATGTGGTCCGGCAGCGGGCGCACCGTGGCGCCCTCCAGCGGCGGCGCGGGCAGCAGGGCGGGCGCCGCGCTCTCGCGGCACACCGTCCAGAAGCGCTCGGCGACTCCGGTCACGAAGGCGATGACGAGGAGGACGGCGAGGGCGTCGTCCGGGGTCCAGTCAATCCACAGGGGCGCGACGATCAGGAGCGCGGCGCGTACGCCGTCCGCGCCGACCATGGTCCAGCGCCGGTCGAGCGGGCCCTCCGGGGAGGTCAGTGAGGTGAGCGGGCCGAGGAGGACGGCGCCGAAGAGGAGCGTGGCGAGCACGCGCGCCCCGAAGACGGTCGCCACGGCGAGGGCCACTCCTCGGTAGCCGCCGCCGAAGGAGCCCTCGGCGATGGCCGCCTGGAGGGTGAGGACGACCAGCACAAACAGGGCGAGGGCGTCGCCGACACCTCCCACGAGCTGTGCGCTCCAGAGCCGCCTCAGCTGCGGCCGGCGCAGCAGAGCGCGGACGGCGCGTTCGCGGGAATCCGCGACCAGGGCGTCGTCGGGGGCCGGTTCATGGGCCGTTGGCTGCTCGGCTCGCGTCATCCCGCCAGCCTATCCGGACCCACTGACTCCCCGAAGGGGTGGCCGAACATACGGACGCCCCCACACCGGAAGGTGTAGGGGCGCACGCGTGCGGAAGACGCACAGGGCTCAGCGGGCTCAGCTCTCGGAAGCGGCCGTCTTCTTGGCGACGGCCTTCTTGGCGGGTGCCTTCTTGGCGGCCGTCTTCGAAGTCGTCGTCTTCTTTGCGGCCGTTTTCTTGGCAGGGGCCTTCTTGGTGGCCGTCTTCTTGGCGGGTGCCTTCTTGGCGGTCTTCTTGGCCGGTGCCTTGGCGCGCTTCTCGGCGAGCAGCTCGAAGCCGCGCTCCGGGGTGATCTCCTCGACGCTGTCGCCGGAGCGCAGGGTCGCGTTGGTCTCGCCGTCGGTGACGTACGGGCCGAAGCGGCCGTCCTTGACGACGACGGGCTGTCCGCTGACCGGGTCCGCGCCGAGTTCCTTCAGCGGCGGCTTGGCGGCGGCGCGGCCGCGCTGCTTGGGCTGGGCGTAGATCGCCAGCGCCTCTTCGAGGGTGATCGTGAAGAGCTGGTCCTCGGCGGTGAGCGACCGGGAGTCCGTGCCCTTCTTCAGGTACGGGCCGTAGCGGCCGTTCTGCGCCGTGATCTCCACGCCCTCGGCGTCCTTGCCGACGACGCGCGGCAGCGACATCAGCTTGAGGGCGTCCGCAAGGGTCACCGTGTCGAGAGACATGGACTTGAAGAGCGAGGCGGTGCGCGGCTTGACGGCGTTCTTGCCCGTCTTCGGGGTGCCCTCGGGGAGCACCTCGGTGACGTACGGGCCGTAACGGCCGTCCTTGGCGATGATCTGGTGGCCCGACTCCGGGTCGGCACCCAGCTCGAAGTCACCGCTCGGCTTGGCGAGCAGCTCCTCCGCGAGCTCGACCGTCAGCTCGTCCGGCGCCAGGTCCTCCGGTACGTCCGCGCGCTGGTGGTTCTCGGAGTCCTTCTCGCCGCGCTCGATGTACGGGCCGTAGCGGCCGACGCGGAGCACGATGTCGTTGCCGACGGGGAAGGACGACACCTCGCGGGCGTCGATGGCGCCCAGGTCGGTGACGAGCTCCTTGAGGCCGCCGAGGTGGTCCCCGTCGCCGTTGCCCGCGTCGGCGGCGCCGCCCTCGGCGCCTTCACCGAAGTAGAACCGCCTCAGCCACGGCACCGCACGCGCCTCGCCCCGCGCGATGCGGTCGAGGTCGTCCTCCATCCGGGCCGTGAAGTCGTAGTCGACGAGCCGCCCGAAGTGCTTCTCCAGGAGGTTGACCACGGCGAAGGACAGGAACGACGGCACCAGGGCCGTGCCCTTCTTGAAGACATAGCCGCGGTCGAGGATCGTGCCGATGATCGACGCGTACGTCGACGGGCGGCCGATCTCGCGCTCTTCGAGCTCCTTGACGAGGCTGGCCTCGGTGTAGCGGGCCGGGGGCTTGGTGGCGTGGCCGTCGACCGAGATCTCCTCGGCGGACAGCGGGTCGCCCTCGCCGACCTGCGGCAGCCGGCGCTCGCGGTCGTCGAGCTCCGCGTTGGGGTCGTCGGCGCCTTCGACGTACGCCTTCAGGAAGCCGTGGAAGGTGATGGTCTTGCCGGACGCGCTGAACTCGGCGTCGCGGCCGTCGCTCGAACGGCCACCGATCTTGACCGTGACCGAGTTACCGGTCGCGTCCTTCATCTGGGAGGCGACGGTCCGCTTCCAGATCAGCTCGTAGAGCCTGAACTGGTCGCCGGTCAGGCCTGTCTCGGCCGGGGTGCGGAAGCGGTCGCCGGAGGGGCGGATCGCCTCGTGCGCCTCCTGCGCGTTCTTGACCTTC
The DNA here is from genome assembly GCF_040606085.1 of Streptomyces sp. NPDC005485. NCBI lineage: Bacteria > Bacillati > Actinomycetota > Actinomycetes > Kitasatosporales > Streptomycetaceae > Streptomyces > Streptomyces sp. NPDC005485. The sequence continues at coordinate 45,285 of NZ_JBEXDZ010000016.1, forward strand.
CCGGCGTACGTGCGCGGGCTGGACGGCAGGTAGTCGGCGCCGTACAGCTGCGTGACCTGGGTGCGGGCGGCGGTGATCGCCGTGTCCGAGAGGGTCGTGGAGTCCGTACGCATGTAGGTGATGAAGCCGTTTTCGTACAGCTTCTGTGCTACCTGCATCGTGGCCTTCGCGCCGAAGCCGAGCTTGCGCGAGGCCTCCTGCTGGAGCGTCGTCGTGCGGAACGGCGCGTACGGCGAGCGGCGGTACGGCTTGGACTCGACCGAGCGGACGGAGAAGTCCGTGTTCTCCAGGGCGGCGGCGAGAGCGCGGGCGTTCGCCTCGTCCAGGTGGAGCGTGTTGGCGCTCTTGATCTGGCCGAGCGAGTCGAAGTCGCGGCCCTGGGCGACACGCCGGCCGTCGACCGTGGTCAGGCGGGCGATCAGCTGGGACGGGTCGGAGGGGTCACCGGCGCGGCCGGTGCCGAAGGTGCCGGTCAGGTCCCAGTACTCGGCGGAGCGGAAGGCGATGCGCTCGCGTTCCCGCTCGACGACGAGGCGGGTCGCCACGGACTGCACACGGCCCGCCGACAGCCGCGGCATGACCTTCTTCCACAGGACCGGCGAGACCTCGTAGCCGTAGAGGCGGTCGAGGATGCGGCGGGTCTCCTGGGCGTCGACCATGCGCTGGTTGAGGTCGCGCGGGTTGGCGACGGCTGCCCGGATCGCGTCCTTGGTGATCTCGTGGAAGACCATCCGCTTGACGGGAACCTTGGGCTTCAGGACCTCCAGGAGGTGCCACGCGATGGCCTCGCCCTCGCGGTCCTCATCGGTGGCGAGGAAGAGTTCGTCGGAGTCCTTCAGCAGGTCCTTGAGCTTCTTGACCTGAGCCTTCTTATCGGCGTTGACCACATAGATCGGCTGGAAGTCATGTTCGACGTCCACACCGAGGCGGCGGACCTCGCCGGTGTACTTCTCGGGCACCTCCGCGGCGCCGTTGGGGAGGTCGCGGATGTGCCCGACGCTCGCTTCGACGACATAGCCGGGGCCGAGATAGCCCTTGATCGTCTTCGCCTTGGCAGGCGACTCGACGATGACGAGTCGGCGGCCGCCGTGTGCGGTGTCGCTGGTCGGGGACAACTTCGCTCTTCTCTCCGGTCGACGCAGGGGGGTCTCCCCAAGCCTGGGGCCCGGGGGTCGAATCGTGCTGACGCTGCGGAGTGTGACGGTACATCCCGCCCCCGTGTCAAACGGGAAAAGCCCGCAACGGCCACTCGAACGGTAACCCGACTACCGCCATTCCTGCCGCCCGGAGTGACCGGGAGCCTTTCCCGGCCCATCCGGAGGGTGATCTATCAGTTACCCGGAGGCCCCCCGCGGGCCGCCGCGGACCACACGCTCACGGGCGCGTGAAGCACCATGCGCCGGCAGCGAGCGCCGCCGCGGAGGCGAGGGTCGCGAGGGCGGCGGATGCGACGGGGCTCACACCGTGGGCAACGGGCTCGCGGTGCCGCACCCGGACCACCGTCCAGGTCAGCAGCGCGCCTCCGAACAGGGCGAACACCATCCCCGCGAAGATCGCCGGTCCGCTCTCCATGTGCCTTCCCTCCCGTTCCGGGTTGCCCCGGACCGGGAGGCTGGCACCTGCGCGCGACAGGGAGACCAACCCCCGGTGAACGCAGAGCGGACAGCCCCTCATACGTCGGCCCCGCATGACTCAGACGCTGCCGCCCGCCGATATCGCACCGCTCGACTGGGTGTGATCCGGCTGTGCCACAGTGCACACGACAAAGGTGAATCCCTTGTCCCAGAGGCTCTCGTCGGACAGATAGCCGTATATGACCAGATCGGATCCCGGCGCCCAAGTCGACTCGAACTTGTTGCCGCACAGCTTGTTCCCCTGCTGCAGCGCCTCGTCGAAGCCCATGCTCTCCGAGACCTCGGTGAAGCCGATCACCTGATCGGTGTGCCCATCGGCACAGTCGGTCAGCGACGAGGTGAAGCTGTCCTTGTGGTCGATGTAGATCCAGCAGTCACCGAGGCTCATCTCGGTGGTCCACACGGTCGCCTCGGTCTCCCGGAACTGCCCGATCTCCCCGCCGATCGGAACATGACGGCCGAGTACGAGACATGCCGTACCTCCGCCGGCCGCGTCGAACCCCTCCTTCGTCGGCGTGACGGCGTAGACGGCGGCGTCGGCCAGAGAGTCCGCCGTCTCCTGGGCCCCGCTCGCGCACTGCGCGGCGCCGTTGGCGCTGGCGTCGGCGTAGTCGCTCGCCTTCGCCACGGACACCACCTGGCCGTCCGGGTAGTCGTGCGCGCAGTTCACGACACCCAGGTTGGGCTTCGACTGGAACGCCTCCGCCGGAGACGACCAGACCGCGTGCACGCAGTCGCCGGGCCGCAGCGCCTTCTTGAGACCCACTTCCTGGCCGTACGGCAGCGCGGACCCCGGAGCCTTGGTCTTCGGCTTCGGCGCCGATGAAGTGGGATGCGCGCTCGAATCAGCGTCGCCGCCGGTCAGTGTCACGGCCGCCCATACGCCGCCGCCGACGAGCAGGGCGACGGCCGCCACGATGGCGACGACCACGCCGACGGGCTTTCCGCGCAGGGGTCCCCTGCCGCCCGGGCCGCCAGGTCCCCCCGGACCGCCCGCGTACGCTCCGGGGCCGCCGGGCCCGTCGTAGGAGGACACCGTCGGGCTGTTCGCGTACGGATTCCACGAGCCGTAGGGACCACCGGAACCCGGCTGCTGTCCCGGCGTGGCCGGAGCGCCCAGCGGCGTGTGCGGGGTGTGCGGGGTGTGCGGCGCCGGAGGCGAGCCAGGGGTGTGCGGGGCGCCCGGTGCCGGCCCCCCGAAGGTGCCCGGGGTGGGGGGACCGGAGGTGATCAGTGGCTGGTCCATGTACAGCCCGGGGCCCTGCGGCGTGGCCGCCGGCTGGTCCGCGGGGGGCGCCGGCGTATGCGCTCCGTACGGCCCTCCCATCACGTACCCGGGTGGACCGCTCGCGGCGTATCCCGGTGGCGGGGCTCCGGTCGAGCCGCCTGCCTGGGCCTGCCCGAAGCCGCCCGCCGCCGAGACGCCCGGTGCCGCCGTCCATCCCTGGGGCGGTCCGAAGCCACCGGCGGCCCCCTGCGCCGCCCGCTCAAGTCCGCGGGCCACCGCCTCCGGGGTCAGCCTGCGCACCGGGTCCTTGACCAGCAACCCGTGCAGTACGGGAGCCAGTTCACCCGCGCGCACCGGTGGGGTGGGCTCCTCGCCGAGCAGGGCCGTCAGCGTCGCGTAGTCGCCGTGGCGGTCGAAGGGGCCTCGGCCCTCCACCGCCGCGTACAGCGTGGCGCCCAGGGAGAAGAGGTCGGCGGCCGGTGTCGGCGGTTCGCCGCGGGCGCGCTCGGGGGCGAGATAGCCGGGCGTTCCGAGGATGCCGGCGGTGGAGGTGAGTCGGGGCTCGTGCGACTCGGGCTGCAGCGCGATGCCGTAGTCGGTGAGCAGCACGCGCGCGTAGGGGTCGCCCGAAGCATCCGGCGCCAGAAGGATGTTGGCCGGTTTCACATCCCTGTGGAGGATCCCGATCCGGTGTCCCGCCGTCAGCGCGTCGAGGACCGCGAGCCCGACCCGCGCGGTCTGCGCGGGCGGCAGCGGCCCCGACTGCCGTACGACCGCCTGGAGATCGACCGCGTCCGGCACGTACTCCATGACGATCCACGGCAGTCCCTCGTGCACCACCACGTCGTGCACGGTGGCGACATGGGGGTGGCCGCGCAGCCGCGCCGCGTGCCGGGCCTCGCTGCGGGCCCGCGCGATCCGCTGCGCGGGCTCGCTCGCGTCCATCGGCACGTCCGGCAACGCGATCTCCTTCATGGAGACCTCGCAGGCCAACTCCCTGTCGTACGCGAGCCAGACGCGGCCCATGCCGCCCGCGCCGAGTGTCCGCAGCAGCCGGTACCTGCCGCTGATGATCCTGCCCTGACCCTGATCCGGCGTCTCCCCCGACATCACGCCTCCCCCGAGACAGCGCGCCTCCCCCGAGAACGCGTGGAGCTTGTCCCTAGAAGGTAGCTTCGCACCCACCACTGACAGGAGCCCTTTTGCGGACCAATCCTGGCAGATCGGGCACCTTGCGTCCCAGTGGAGCGGAACTGCCCCATCCCTTTCAGGTCGAGGGCCGTTGCGGGCGGCCGAGCCGCCGCCCGGAACGATTTCATCCGGCCGGTTCGAGGAACCCCTGCTCGACCAGAAGCCTGATCTGCGCGGGCGTCCGGTCGCGCAGCAACACCGGATCCTCGCCGACGAGTTGGGCGATGGCGTCCAGGATCCGGCCCGCGCTCAGCGAGCCGTCGCACACGCCCGCGAAGCCCGCGCCGACCGTGTCCACCTTCGTGGCACGGCGCATCCCGCGGTGCTGGCGCAGCACCACGTGCTCGGGGTCCTCGGCGCCGGGCAGCCCGACCTGCTCCTGGACGACCTCGGCCGCCAGTGTGAAGTGCCCGGCGAGCAGGGCCGCGTCATCGTGCGCCCGCAGGTAGTCGACGCGCTCGAAGTGGGCGCGCACGGCTTCGCCGAGGGGCTGCTCGACGGAGTGCGGCCACTCCTCCACGGTGACCGACGGCTCGGCCGCGGCCGACTTGCGCAGGGTGATCCAGCCGAAGCCGACGGCCTTCACCTTGCGTGACTCGAACTCGTCGAGCCATGCGTCGTACCGCGCCTGGTACGCGGCCTGGTCCTCCCGGTGGTCCCCGGCGTCGCGCAGCCACAACTCGGCGTACTGCGTGACGTCCTGGACCTCGCGCTGCACGACCCAGGCATCGCAGCCGCGCGGCACCCACGAGCGCAGCCGGTCCTGCCAGTCCTCGCCCTCCACGTGCTGCCAGTTGGCCAGGAACTGCGCGAACCCTCCTTCGTTCAGCCGGTCCCCCGCCTGCTGAACGAGCGTGCGGCACAGATCGTCCCCGCCCATTCCGCCGTCGCGGTAGGTGAGCCGGGCACCGGGAGAGATCACGAAGGGCGGGTTCGACACGATCAGGTCGTACGTCTCGTCGCCGACCGGTTCGAACAGGGAGCCCTCGCGCAGGTCCGCGGCCGGAGCCCCGGAGAGCGCCAGGGTCAGCGCGGTGATGTGCAGGGCCCGGGGGTTGAGGTCGGTCGCGGTCACGCGCGTGGCGTGCTGCGCGGCGTGCAGGGCCTGGATCCCGGAGCCGGTGCCGAGGTCGAGCGCGCCGGCGACCGGCCCGCGCACCGTGATGCCTGCGAGGGTCGTGGAGGCGCCGCCCACGCCCAGCACGACGCCTTCCTCGCGGCTGCCGATACCGCCGGCGCCGCCGACCGCACAGCCCAGGTCCGAGACGATGAACCAGTCCTCGCCCTCGGGGCCGCCGTAGGGCCGGATGTCCACCGCGGCGGCCACCTCGTCCTCGCCGACGGCGGTGAGCCATCCGCTCTCCACGCACTCGGCCACGGGCAGCACGTCCGCGAGGCGCGCGCGGGGCACGGGCTGCTGCAGCAGCAGGAGCCGTACGAGCGCCTCCAGCGGCGTGTCCCCGCGCGTGGCCCGGAGCGCGGGCACGGTCTCGCTGCGCGCCAGCGCCGCGTACGCGGGGGCGCCGAGCAGGTCGAGGAGTCCGTCGGCGGTGAAGGAGGCCCCGAGCAGGGCGTCCCGCAGCCGGGAGGTGACGTCGGCGCGGTCGAAGGAGGGCAGTGGTGACAGGCTGGTATCGCTCACCCGTCCATTGTGTCGCTTGCCGCCGACGATGTGCGTACCGCTGTGGACAACATGCGGAAGGGCCCGGTACGCGCGCGTACCGGGCCCTCTTTCGGTTGACCGAACGATCGGCCGCCCGGGAGGGGTCAGCTCTTGGTCGCCGAGGGCGACGAGGACGCCGACTTGCAGCTCTCCTGCTTCGCCATCGCCTTGCCCACGTCGCCTTCCTCAAGCTTCTTCAGGGCGTCGTTCCCGCTCTGGCTCAGCGCGTCGAGCTGGGTGGCGATGCCCTTCAGTCCGTCCGCGAACTTCGACTGGTCCTTGGTGTCGAGCTTGTCGACCTGCGTCTTGAGGTCCGCGTACTTCGCGGAGATGTCGTTGAGTTCCTTGACGGCGTTCGTCTTCTTCGTCTTGCCGTCCTCGACGTCCGGGGGTCCGGCCTTCTCGACGGCGGCACCGATCGCCTTGTAGGCGTCGGACATGTCCTGGAAGGCCTGGGCGTCCGTCTTCTGGACCTCTGCCGGGGTGCTGTTGTCCGAGGTCTCCTTCTGGATGGCGGTGTTGGCGGCCTCGATCTTCTTCGCCTGGGGCTGCACCGCGTCACAGACCTGCTTGGCCCAGGAGTTCAGCTTGTCGCTGTTGTCGTCGTCGCTGCTGCTGCATCCCGACAGCGCCAGTACCAGTACCGCACCGCCGGACAGTGCGGCCGTGAGCTTCTTGTTCACCGGATTGGTCCCTTCCATGGCTCTCGGCCCCGGAACATACACGCCATGTGGGCGACAACCGTATGTCGAACGTCCATTTCAACCCGCATTGAAGCCATTTGCACCAAGCGAGAGAAGGCTCACGGCAGGGGTGTGAAAACACAAGAACGGGCGGACGACGCGTCAATGCGCGCCGTCCGCCCGCCCGTTGAGCGGAACCTGCCCAGGTGTGAGTCCTGGTGCTACGAAACCACCGCAGGATCCGCCGACTTGGCCACCCGCTCGGAGTTGCCTTCGTCACCCACGGCGATCCCGCGCCGCTTGGACACGTACACCGCGCCCACGATCACGCCGATCGAGACCACCGCGATCAGAATCCGCAGCCCCACGTTCTTGTCGTCGCCGTACGAGAACTTGACGACCGCGGGTGCGATCAGCAGCGCCACCAGGTTCATCACCTTCAGCAGCGGGTTGATCGCGGGTCCGGCGGTGTCCTTGAAGGGGTCGCCGACGGTGTCACCGATCACCGTCGCGGCGTGGGCCTCACTGCCCTTGCCGCCGTGGTGACCGTCCTCGACGAGCTTCTTCGCGTTGTCCCACGCACCGCCGGAGTTGGCGAGGAAGACCGCCATCAGCGTGCCGGTGCCGATCGCGCCCGCCAGATACGAGCCGAGCGCGCCGACGCCGAGGCTGAAGCCGATGGCGATGGGCGCCATGACGGCGAGCAGACCCGGGGTGGCCAGCTCCCGCAGGGCGTCCTTGGTGCAGATGTCCACGACCCGCCCGTACTCGGGCTTCTCCGTGTAGTCCATGATCCCGGGGTGCTCGCGGAACTGCCGCCGCACCTCGTAGACCACGGCCCCGGCGGACCGCGAGACCGCGTTGATCGCCAGCCCCGAGAAGAGGAAGACGACTGCCGCGCCCGCGATGAGACCGACCAGGTTGTTGGGCTGGGAGATGTCCATCATCAGGTTCATCGGCGCACCCGGTCCGGAGACCTTCTCGCCCACGTCGTGCGCGGCCGTGGTGATCGCGTCCCGGTAGGAGCCGAAGAGCGCCGAGGCCGCGAGGACGGCCGTGGCGATGGCGATGCCCTTGGTGATGGCCTTCGTGGTGTTGCCCACGGCGTCCAGGTCGGTGAGCACCTGCGCGCCCGCGCCCTCGACGTCGCCGGACATCTCGGCGATGCCCTGCGCGTTGTCGGAGACCGGACCGAAGGTGTCCATGGCGACGATGACACCGACCGTGGTGAGCAGGCCGGTACCGGCCAGGGCCACCGCGAACAGCGCCAGCATGATGGACGTGCCGCCGAGCAGGAACGCCCCGTACACGCCGAGGCCGATCAACAGGGCGGTGTAGACGGCCGATTCGAGTCCGATCGAGATACCGGCGAGGACGACGGTGGCCGCGCCGGTGAGCGAACTCTTGCCGATGTCCCGTACGGGACGACGGCTGGTCTCGGTGAAGTAGCCGGTGAGCTGCTGGATCAGCGCGGCCAGGACGATGCCGATCGCGACGGCGACGAGTGCGAGGATCCGCGGGTCGCCGTCCCTGGCCTTGATCGCCGCGTCCGTGACCCCGTCCAGTTCGGCGTAGGTGGACGGCAGGTAGCTGTAGACCGCCACGGCCACCAGCCCGAGCGAGATCACCGCGGAGATGAAGAAGCCGCGGTTGATGGCGCTCATCCCGCTGCGGTCGGTCCGGCGCGGAGCGACCGCGAAGATGCCGATCATCGCGGTGAGTACGCCGATCGCGGGAACGATCAGCGGGAACGCGAGCCCGGAGTCGCCGAACGCCGCCTTGCCGAGGATCAGCGCGGCGACGAGCGTCACGGCGTACGACTCGAAGAGGTCGGCCGCCATGCCGGCGCAGTCACCGACGTTGTCGCCCACGTTGTCGGCGATGGTCGCGGCGTTGCGCGGGTCGTCCTCCGGGATGCCCTGCTCGACCTTGCCGACCAGGTCGGCGCCGACGTCGGCCGCCTTGGTGAAGATGCCGCCGCCGACACGCATGAACATGGCGATCAGCGCGGCACCGAGGCCGAATCCTTCGAGCACCTTCGGCGCGTCGGCCGCGTACACCAGCACCACACACGAGGCGCCCAGCAGACCGAGCCCCACCGTGAACATGCCGACGACGCCGCCCGTGCGGAAAGCGATCTTCATGGCTTTGTGCGAGACGGTGGTGAGATCCTTTTCGGGCTCACCCTCCGCCGGAGTCGCTTCCCTTGCCGCGGCGGCCACGCGGACATTGGTCCGTACGGCGAGCCACATACCGATATAGCCGGTTGTCGCGGAGAACACCGCGCCGATCAAGAAGAAGATCGATCGGCCGGCCCGCTGATTCCAGTCGTCCGCCGGCAGCAGCATGAGCAGGAAGAACACCACGACGGCGAATACGCCGAGGGTGCGCAGCTGGCGCATCAGATAGGCGTTGGCGCCTTCCTGAACCGCCCCCGCGATCTCCTTCATGCTGTCGGTGCCCTCGCCGGCCGCGAGTACCTGCCGTACGAGGACCCCGGCGACCGCGAGGGCCGCGAGGGCCACGACACCGATGATCATCACGATGACCCGGTTGTCGTCGGTCAGTACTGCGGCTGCGAAGGTTGTGGGATGGTCAAACTGCTGAGGGGTAGAAAGCCCCGCCATTCGTCCTCCTTGACGCCTGTGCTGAGCTCAAGATGTGGACGGATTGTAGGTACCGGAACCTGATCAAAACAGTGCGCGGTAAACGGAATTAGCCTTCACATGCTCTTCAGCAAATGATCCACGGGCAACGATGGGGCTCGAAAGAGCTAATGCCTCAAAGGCGTTGACGCTTGATCCAATTATCGCGTGATTGATCGTGAATTCATTCACGAATTGCTCTGTTTACTCTGTGTGACCACAGTACGGCCCGGCACTGACAGCGGGGACCGGCGGAGCGGAGGCCGCCGGGACATGCCGAAGGGCCCTACCGAGTAGGGCCCTTCGGGTGAGACATGTCGCGGCACAAGGCCGCTGTCGGGGGAGACGCGAGGCTGCTGTCAGGGAAGAACCGTGGCCGGCGGCGTGGTGGGCCAGCTCATCCTGATCAGCCCGCCGTTCTCACCGGCGGTGACCTCCACGTCGTCGACGAGGCCGCTGATGACGGCGAGGCCCATCTCGTCCTCGTCGCTCTCCACGTCCGCGTCGCCGCCGTCACGGGCTCCCGGAGCGTTGTGCCCGGGGGCCGCGCGCGGTGCTTCGTCGCCGACCTCGATGGAGAACTGCTTCTCCTCCTCGATCAGCGTCACCCGCACCGGCGCCGACGTACCGCTGTTCTGGTGCAGTCCGACGGCGCGGGTACAGGCCTCGCCCACGGCGAGTCTGACCTCGTCGAGTACGGCCTCGTCCACTCCGGCCCTGCGCGCCACCGCTGCCGCCACCAGTCGGGCGGTCCTGACGTGCTCGGGCAGCGCGCTGAAGCGGAGTTCAACGGTGGCCATGCATCCCCCTCAGAACTTCGGGCGTGCTGTCGGAGGGCCGGGCCGCCGAGGCCCGGTCCCCCCACGTTGGTTCGGCCGTCATGGGCGCGCGACTTCTGCCGATCTTCGGCTCGCGGCCCGGTGACGGGTCAGTCGGTGGCCGCCACCGCTTCCTCGACCGAGGTGTGGATCGGGAACACCTTGGTGAGACCGGTGATGCGGAAGATCTTCAGAATGCGCTCCTGGTTGCAGACCAGGCGCAACGAGCCCTCATGGGCACGCACACGCTTCAGGCCGCCGACCAGCACGCCGAGCCCGGTGGAGTCGAGGAAGTCGACGCCCTCCATGTCGACGACGAGGTGGAAACTCCCGTCGTTGACCAGCTCGACCAGCTGCTCACGCAACTTGGGCGCGGTATATACGTCGATTTCGCCACCGACCTCGACGACCGTACGATCGCCGACGGTACGGGTCGACAGGGACAGGTCCACGGATCCTCCAGCACCTTGCTATCGAGCGGTCGCCCCTCAGGACACCTCGGCGGAGCCCTTGGGACGTTCGCCAGCCGCGATGGCATTCAATCACTTACCGGCAGGCGTGCACGACGCCTTGGCTCCATTGTCCGTCACGCCAGTGACAGACTCGATGCCGATGGCCAAGAATCACCGATCCGATCGACCCTCGACGGACACCGCTTCCCGCCCCTCGCCGGGCACGGTCCTGGACCGGCTCGCCTCGGGACCGAGCCGGGCTTCGCGCATCACTCATACGGAGCACTTGCCCCCGCGAGAGGGCCGCCATGCCGTCTGGCCGGACCGGATCCGTCCAGAGGTGATCGCGGCCGTGCAGAGCGCGGGCATCGAGCATCCATGGGCCCACCAGGCCCTGGCCGCCGAGCACGCCCTGGACGGCGACTCGGTGGTCGTCGCCACGGGCACCGCCTCCGGCAAGTCCCTGGCCTATCTCGTACCGGTGCTGTCGTCTCTGCTGGACGGGTCCGAGGCGCCCAACGGCCGCGGGGCCACCGCGCTGTACCTGGCGCCGACCAAGGCTCTCGCGGCCGACCAGTGCCGGTCGGTGAAGGAACTTTCACAACCTCTCGGCCATGCCGTGCGCGCCGCGGTCTACGACGGCGACACCCCCGTCGAGGAGCGTGAATGGGTACGTCAGTACGCCAATTACGTCCTGACCAACCCCGACATGCTGCACCGCGGCATATTGCCCGCCCACCCCCGCTGGTCCTCCTTCCTGCGCTCCCTGCGCTACGTCGTCATCGACGAGTGCCACACCTACCGAGGCGTCTTCGGCTCCCACGTCGCCCAGGTCCTGCGCCGACTGCGGCGCCTCTGTGCCCGTTACGGCGCCTCCCCGGTCTTCCTGCTGGCCTCCGCGACCGCCGCCGAGCCGTCGGTGGCCGCCGGCCGCCTCACCGGCCTCCCGGTGGTGGAGGTCGCGGACGACGCCTCCCCGCGCGGTGAACTGGTGTTCGCCCTCTGGGAGCCCCCGCTCACCGAACTGCACGGCGAGAAGGGCGCGCCGGTGCGACGCACGGCAACCGCCGAGACCGCCGACCTGCTGACGGACCTCGCCCTCCAGGGCGTGCGCTCGGTGGCCTTCGTACGGTCCCGGCGCGGGGCCGAGCTGATCGCGGTGATCGCCCAGGAACGGCTCGCCGAGGTCGACCGCTCACTGGCCCGGCGTGTCGCCGCCTACCGCGGCGGCTACCTCCCCGAGGAACGCCGCGCCCTCGAACGCGCCCTGCACTCCGGCGAACTCCTCGGCCTCGCCGCCACCACCGCCCTCGAACTCGGCGTCGACGTCTCCGGGTTGGACGCCGTCGTCATCGCCGGCTATCCGGGCACGCGCGCCTCGCTGTGGCAGCAGGCGGGCCGGGCCGGACGCTCGGGCCAAGGGGCTCTCGCCGTCCTGGTCGCCCGCGACGACCCGCTGGACACCTTCCTCGTCCACCACCCCGAGGCCCTCTTCGACCAGCCCGTGGAATCCACCGTCCTCGACCCCGACAACCCGTACGTCCTCGCCCCGCACCTGTGTGCGGCAGCCGCGGAAATGCCTCTGGTCGACGAGGACCTGGCCCTGTTCGGCCCGTCCACCGAGGAGTTGCTTCCGCAGCTGGAGGCCGCGAAGCTGCTGCGCCGACGCACCAAGGCCTGGCACTGGACACGCCGGGAGCGGGCCGCGGACCTGACGGACATCCGCGGTGAGGGCGGCCGTCCCGTCCAGGTCGTCGAGGCCGGTACCGGGCGGCTGCTCGGCACGGTCGACGCGGGTTCCTCGCACACCAGCGTCCACGAGGGCGCGGTCCATCTCCACCAGGGCCGCACGTACCTGGTGCGAACGCTGGATCTGGAGGACTCCGTCGCGCTGGTCGAGGAGGCCAACCCGCCGTATTCGACGGTCGCCCGCGACACGACCGCCATCTCCGTCCTGGAGACGGACGTCGAAGTCCCCTGGGGCCAGGGCCGGTTGTGCTACGGCTCCGTCGAGGTCACCAACCAGGTCGTCTCCTTCCTGCGCCGCAAGCTCATCACCGGCGAAGTGCTCGGCGAATCGAAACTCGATCTCCCTCCTCGTACGCTGCGCACCCGCGCCGTGTGGTGGACCGTCACCGAGGACCAGCTGGACGCGGCCCGGATCAACCCGGAGATCCTCGGCGGCGCCCTGCACGCCGCCGAGCACGCGTCCATCGGCATGCTCCCGCTGTTCGCCACCTGCGACCGCTGGGACATCGGCGGCGTCTCCATCCCGCTGCACCCGGACACCCTCCTGCCCACGGTCTTCGTCTACGACGGCCACCCGGGCGGCGCGGGCTTCGCGGAACGCGCCTTCCACACCGCCCGCTCCTGGCTCACCGCCACCCGCCAGGCCATCGCCTCGTGCGAGTGCGATGCCGGCTGCCCGTCCTGCATCCAGTCCCCCAAGTGCGGCAACGGCAACGATCCCCTCCACAAACGAGGCGCCGTACGCCTCCTCACGGAACTCCTGCGGGAGGCACCGGAGGGCTGACCGACCGAGCTTGCGGAGCCGCCTCGGCCTCCGGGGCCGTCACCGCTCCCGGGTCCGGGACGGCCGGCCCGGCGGGTCCCGCCCTCGATCGGACCTCGGCGGCGAACGGGCCCCGGCCCGACGCCGCCCTCACGTCCGAGGTCTCGCCCTCGATCGCGCACCGAACGAGCCGGGCCCCCTGCGCCCGTGCCACCCGCCCCGCCCGGGCACAGGCCACCACTTCTCCGTCCGCCCAGTGGTCCGCCGCCGCGAGCGCCGCCAGGTCGGCCGCCCCCGCGGCACGGTGCCGGACCACCACGGCCTGCCCCATGGCCAGCACGGCCCCGAAGACCACGCACAGCACCGCGATCGCGCCCACGACCCAGACGGTCGCCGAGCCTCTGTCCGAGCCGAACTTCCCCCTGTCGGCGCCGGGTTCCTCCCCACGTGCCCTGAACTCCGGCCTCCCGCAGCCCGGTTCCCCACCTCCCGTCATCCCCCGCTCACCCCCACCGTCTCCTCCGCCAAGGCCACGGCTTCGTCGCTCAGTTCCAGGGTGAGCGCGTCGGGGCCCGGCGCATGGGCCATGACGCGGACCCGGACCAGGTCGCCCTCCCGGCTCACCACGACGCGCGCGCCGCGCGGTGCGGCTCGGCGGGCCGTGGCCAGGACCGCGTCGGGCGGGTCCTGGCGGGCGGCCGCGCGGGCGCCCGCTCTGGCCGCGTCCACGCACTGGATCTGCGCGGACGCGGCGAGCAGGGCCCAGATCAACGCCATCGCCACGGCGACCAGGGCAGGCAGCACCACCGCGGCCTCGGCGGTCACGAACCCGCCGTCCCCGTACAGGTTCCGACCGCGACCAGCTGCCCTCCGCCCGCGTCCGGGCCCCTCACATCTGGACACTGAGCGCCCGCTCCACGATGCCCTGCAACTGGTCGCTGACCTGCCCGCTCGTCAGCACCTTGTAGAGCACCGCCGCGAACCCGACCGCCGCGATGATCCCCACCGCGTACTCGGAGGTGACCATGCCCGCATCCCTCCGTGCCAGGCCGCCCATCCACGCCCACACCCACGCCCGTACTCGTACCGCCTTGTTCATCTCAACCCCCGTAAGGTTCAGCACTTTTGATCGTGTTTCGCTCGGTCCCCTGATCGCTCAGCTGTCCCGGTCGCTCACCGCCCACCTCCGCCCAACACACCGTCCGCCAGCCCGATCACCACGGGCAGTACGCCGATCGCGAGGAACGCGGGCAGGAAGCACAGCCCCACCGGGGCGGTGACCAGGACGGCCGCCCGGCGGGCCCGCTCCGTGGCCGTGCGCCCCCATGCGGCGCGGGCCTCCGCGGCCTGCCGAGCGACGGGCCCCGCGGCCGGTACGCCCGACTCGCCAGCCCGTTCCAGCAATCGCGCCAGCGGTCCGGCACCCGGTATCGACGCGAGCCTCCGCCACGCCTCGGCCGGTTCGCCCCCGAGCCGTACCTCCGCCGCGCCCCGCGCAAGCCGCTCCCCGACCGGCCCTCCCAAGGCCTCGCCGACGGCCTGGGCGGCCACGACAGGACCCGCGCCGGCCGCGATGCAGGCGGCCACCAGATCGGCGGCAAGGGGAAGTTGACGGGCGGCCTGCGCCGCGTCGTACTCCTCCACAGGGGCGGGCCGCCGACGCTGCCACCATCTGATGCCGAGCCCGGCCGCCAGGCCCACCAGAATCCCGGCAAAGCCCCCGAGCAGCACCCAGCCGGCACACACCGCACCCGTCAGCGGCAGCCACCGCCGTGCCAGGCCCCGCGCCTCGAAGTGCCGTCCCGCGGGCGCCGCGATCTCCGAGGCCAGCAGCTCGGCCAGCCGCCTGCGTACCCTCCGCTCACGCCTGGCCGCCAGAAGCGACTGCACCAGCCACCCGAGCGTCGACGCCCCGCACACCACCGCCCCCAGCCTGTGGACAACTTCCGCGCTCATGCCGCCTCCGCTCCTCGCACGATGCGCAGCGCCCACCACAGCCCGACGGCCTCCAGCACTCCACCGACCAGCAGACAGCCGAGTCCGGCGCCGGTGTGCAGCAACACGTGCAGCGGGTCGGCGCCCAGCGCGGTGCCCAGCAGGAGCCCCAGCACCGGCAGCCCGGCGAGCATCACCGTCGTCGACCTGGATCCGGCCAACTGGGCACGCAGGTCGGCGTGCTGATCCCGCTCGGCGCGCAACGCCCCCTCCAGCCGGTCGAGTCCCGCCGCCAGGCCCGCGCCCCGGTCCACGGCCACGCGCCAGCACGCCGCGAGCCCCACCAGCCCGTCGGCTCCCGGCTGCCGTGCCGCATCGATGAGCGCACCCGGCACATCCCCGCCGAACCGTGCCGCCGCCAGCACCACCGCCTGCGCCTCGCCGAGCCCGCCCGAGTCACGCGCGGCCCGGAGCAGTGCCTCGCCCGGCTGCCGCCCGGCCCGGACCTCTCCGGCGAGCGCCCCGCACAGGGCGATCACGGCGTCCGAGCGTCGCTCACGCTCACGTCGCGCCTCCCCGGCCAGGCGCACCCGCCTCAGCAGCGGCACCCCGGCAGCGCCGGCAAGCAGCGGCAGCACGGACGCGCCCAGCAGTGCGATCACCGCTCCGACGGCCAGGCTCCAGCCTTCGGCCCGCAGCCGCCCGCGCAGTCGCCGCCATCCGGCGAGCGCCCGCTCCCCGGGCGGCCCGGTGGCCACCACCCCGCTGCCCGCGAGCACCAGCCGCGCCCTGCGCACCCCCGACCCCCGCCCGCCCATCAGACAGGCCGCAGCCCCGGCGCACGCCATCGCCGCCCCCACCGACATGTCACCGATCGCCATCACGTCCCCCGTCCGCGTCCCGGCCCGCATCCCGGCCCTCAACCCCCGTCACCGTTCCCCGCTCCCTTCGCTTCCGTTCCGGAGCAGCCCCTGCAGCCGCTCCCACCCCCGCTCGCGGGCGAAGGCCTCCGCACCCCACCGCAACGCGGGCACCGTCACCACCAACCCGGAGGGATCCCGTTCCAGTACGTGCACCTCGGCGATCCGCCGCCGCCCGGCCCGGTCCCGTACGAGATGCAGGACCACCGACAGAGCGGCCGCCAACTGGCTGTGCAGGGCGGCCCGGTCGAGCCCGGCGGCCGTGCCCAGCGCTTCCAGCCGGGCCGGCACCTGCGCCGCCGCGTTCGCGTGAACCGTGCCCGAGCCGCCCTCGTGGCCCGTATTGAGCGCGGCCAGCAGGGAGACGACCTCGGGCCCGCGGACCTCGCCGACGACCAGTCGGTCCGGTCTCATGCGCAGGGCCTGACGCACCAGGTCCTGCAGGGCGACGAGCCCGGCGCCCTCCTGATTGGCGGGCCGCCCTTCCAGACGCACCACGTGGGGGTGGTCCGGGCGCAGCTCCGCGGAGTCCTCGGCCAGCACGATCCGCTCGCCCGGCCCGACGAGCCCCAGCAACGCGCTGAGCAGGGTCGTCTTGCCGCTCCCGGTCCCTCCGCTGATCAGGAACGACAGCCGGGCGTCCAACAGGGCTCTGAGCACCCGGTCCCCGCCGGGCGGAACCGTGCCCGCCGCCACCAGCTCGTCCAGGGTGAACGCCCGCGGCCGTACGACCCGCAGCGACAGACAGGTGGAGCCGACGGCGACCGGTGGCAGCACCGCGTGCAGGCGCGTCCCGTCCGGCAGCCGTGCGTCCACCCAGGGCCGGGCGTCGTCGAGCCGGCGCCCGGCCACGGCCGCGAGGCGCTGCGCGAGCCGTCGTACCGCTGCCGCGTCCGCGAAGGAGACGGCCGTCAGCTCCAGGCCCCCGCCCCGGTCCACCCACACCCGGTCCGGTGCGGAGACCAGCACGTCGGTCACCGACGGGTCGGCGAGCAGCGGTTCCAGGGGGCCGCTGCCGACGAGTTCCGAGCGCAATCGCTGGGCCTCGCCGAGGACTTCGGCGTCCCCGAGCACTCTTCCCTGCTCGCGCAGTGCCTGCGCCACGCGCGCGGGTGTCGGCTCGCAGCCGCTCTCGGCGAGCCACTGCCGTACGCCGTCGAGCAGGCCCGCGCCGCAGTCCATGCCCGCCGCGATGTCCCACCGCCCGGTCATACGCCACCCGCCTCGGTCAGCGCCCGCTCCCAGAAGGCCGCGCAGAACCGGCCGAGCGGTCCCCGCGCCGCTCCCCCGGGTGGCACGCCGCCGTCCGGCATCGGTGGTTCGACGGGCACTTCGCCGACCAGCGGCAGCCCGAGCAGCCGTCCCACCTCTCGGTCGTCCAGGCCCGGCGTGCCGGGGCCGCGCACCACGACCCGCAGGTCGCGCAGGACCATGCCGACCGCGGACGCCACCCGTTTGGCCGCCGCGACCGCGCGCAGCTCGGCGGGGACCACCAACAAACCGACGTCCAGTTGGGCGAGGGCCTCGGCGACGCCTTCGTCGATCCGGCGCGGCAGGTCGACGACCACGGCCCCGCCGCGTCGTCTGGCGGCGGCCAGGACCGCGCGTACGGCCTGGGGCGGGACGGTGACGCTGTCGCCGCGGTCCCAGCTCAGCACCCGCAGCGCGTGCAACTCGGGCAGGGACTCCTCCAGGGCTCCGCCGCCGACCCGCCCTCGTGAGGCGGCGAAAGCCGGCCAGCGCAGGCCTTCGGCGGCCTCTCCGCCCAGCAGTACGTCGAGTCCGCCGCCCAGCGGATCCGCGTCCACGAGCAGGGTGCGACGTCCCTCGCGCGCGGAGGTGACGGCGAGCGCGCAGGCGAGCGTGGAGGCTCCGGCGCCGCCGCGGCCGCCGATCACTCCGACGGTGAGCGCGGGCCTGCCGACGCCTTCGGCCACGTCCGCGATCCGGTCGACCAGCCACTGCTCGCCGTCCGGAAGCATCAGGACATGGTCCGCGCCGATCTCGACGGCCCGCCGCCAGACACCGGAATCGTCCTGATCCCGCCCGACCAGCACCACCCCGCGGCGGCGCGTCGCGCCGCGCACACGTCGGGCGGCGTCGTCGCCGACCAGGACGAGGGGCGCCGACTCCCAGCTCCCTCTGCGTTCCGGAATCCCGTGGTGGACCTCCGGCCTGGCGCCCGCCGCCGCGCACAGGCGGAGCAGGTCATCGAGGAGTTCGGCGTCCTCCGTGACGATCAACGGTCCGCCCTGCCGCCCTTCGGCGGCGGCCGGCCGGCCGTGTGTGATGGCTCCCGCCATGATCTCCAGCCCCCTTCGCTGCTTCTTGCGCGAAGCCCCCTGGGACCCCGCGATTCCCGCTCGTGTGAAGAACCGGCAACCGGCCTCCATATGAACGGCCGATACGAACCGGCCATACGCGCCGACAAACGGAACCGGTCATGAAGTCGCCGTGAGCCGGACGCGCTGCAATCACGGTGCAGCGATCGCGGAAATCGTGTGGATCTTGGTCGATAACTGTGGACAACTCAGCGGCTGTGAATATCGCCCTCACCCATACCGGTGACCCCTGTGCGACTTCCACAGAGCAGCGCGATGGCTACACACAGTGACGAGTCATGCACAAGGGAGGACCAGGTCGAGGTACTGGCGATGTGGCTTCGAGGCCGCGCAGAAGAGGGGAAAAACCCATCCGGACATGCGACGACCCCCGCCGGGGGGGAGAGCGGGGGTCGTCCCCACGGTCCGACTCGGGGGGGGAGGAGCCAGACCGGGTTAGCACGGTCGCGAACGATCCGTGACTTCCATGGTGTACCCGAGAGCCCTCTCAGGCAAACCCACGCGCCACACACTACGCCGAATGGTGGGCGCCTATGCTCGGCTCGTGGAAAACCACTCCTTGCCTCGCACAGCAGCCTTCTTTGACCTGGACAAGACGGTCATTGCGAAGTCGAGCACGCTCACGTTCAGCAAGTCGTTCTACCAAGGCGGGCTGATCAACCGCAGGGCGGCCTTGCGTACCGCATATGCCCAGTTCGTGTTCCTCGCGGGCGGCGCCGACCACGACCAGATGGAGCGGATGCGCAAGTACCTGTCCGCACTGTGCCGCGGCTGGAACGTCCAGCAGGTCAAGGAGATCGTCGCCGAGACGCTGCACGACCTGATCGACCCGATCATCTACGACGAGGCGGCGTCCCTCATCGAGGAGCACCACATCGCCGGACGGGACGTCGTGATCGTGTCCACGTCCGGGGCCGAGGTCGTCGAGCCGATCGGTGAACTCCTCGGCGCGGACCGCGTGGTGGCGACGCGGATGATCGTGGGCGACGACGGCTGCTTCACCGGGGAGGTGGAGTACTACGCGTACGGACCGACGAAGGCCGAGGCGGTCAAGGAGCTGGCGGCGTCGGAGGGATACGACCTCTCGCGCTGCTATGCCTACAGCGACTCCGCGACCGACATCCCGATGCTGGCGTCCGTCGGCCACCCCCACGCGGTCAATCCGGACCGGGCGCTGCGGCGCGAGGCCATCGCCCGCTCATGGCCGATTCTGGACTTCCACCGTCCGGTCCGGCTGAAGCAACGGATTCCCACGCTGTCCGTGCCGCCCCGTCCGGCGCTCGTCGCGGCGGCGGCCGTCGGAGCGGCGGCGGCCACCGCGGGGCTCGTCTGGTACGCGAGTCGGCGTCGGGCAATCGTCACTTGATCTGCCCTGTGAACTGGCCACACCGCAGATAAGCCCGAATCAAGCCCATTTGAACCTAAAAGTAAAGAACTGCGGCCAGGGGTTCCACTTCCTCCGAAGCTGGAGTACAAAGGGGTTAACGGCCCGCGAGACCAAGGACATCCGAGAGGATCACCTTTAAACGCAACCAAGGCCCCACGGACCGAGCATGAACACCAGGCACCCACGCGACGTCGACCCGTCGATTACGGGCCAGCCGCACCAGGTAACGGGCAGCAGTTCCCGACCTGATGGGCAATATTTCGAGGACGCTTGGTAACCCGGTGAACATGCCAGCGGCGGTACGAGAATTCGTACCGCCGCAACCCTTTTCCGGCCCTTGATTCACTGGCAGGCGGTGTTACGCCGCCCCGCGCTGAAGCGCCTCGCACACGGCCGTCGATTCCCGGGCACCCAGTTCAACCGCCCTGCCGCAGTGGGCGATCCAGGCGGCCATTCCCTCCGGGGTGCCGGAGGCATAGCCCTCCAGTGCGGCCGCATAGGCGGCGCGGCCGAGTTCCGCGTGGCCGACTTCCGCCGGGCACACCGACTTCGGGTCGAGGCCGCTGCCGACCAGGACGATTCGCTCGGCCGCACGGGCGACCAGGCCGTTGTGCGCGCCGAAGGGACGCAGCGCGAGCAGCTCGCCGTGGACCACGGCCGCCGTCACCAGAGCGGGCGCCGACCCTCCGGCGATGATCAGCTGGGAGAGGCCTTCGAGGCGTCCGGCGACCTCGGTCGCGTCGGGCAGCGGCAGCTCCACGAGCGGCTCGTCGACCGGCTCGCCGTGCCGGCGCGGGCGGCCGACCGTGTCCCCGTTGTCCGCGGCGGCCACCAGATGCAGCCGGGCCAGCACACGCAGGGGCGACTGCCGCCAGATCGAGAGCAGTTGGCCCGCCTCGGCGGCCAGCCTGAGGGAGGCGCCGACAACGCGGGCCTCGTCGTCACCACTGAAGTCGGTGCGTCGGCGCACCTCTTCCAGGGCCCAGTCGGCACCGGACAACGCCGCGGAGCCGCGGGCACCGCGCAGCGCCGCCTCGGAGGTGATCTCGTTGCTGCGGCGCCGCATGATCCGGTGCCCGTAGACGCGGTCCACGGCCTTGCGCACGGACTCCACGGAATCGGCCACCCCGGGCAGCGAGCCCAGGGCCGCGAGCGGATCGGCGGACGCACCTGTCGTACTCATGAGTACGACATTACGCACACCGGCGCCGCCCTCCCCGAAGGAGTGGTGTTCTTCACGTCCACGCGCGCGTGGACGCCCCTCGCGCACTATCTTACTGAACATGAAAATTGCTTTCGTTGGGAAGGGCGGCAGCGGCAAGACCACCCTGTCCTCGCTCTTCGTCCGCCATCTGGCGGCCACCGGATCGCCGGTCGTCGCGGTGGACGCGGACATCAACCAGCACTTGGGGGCCGCGCTCGGCCTCGACGAGACGGAGGCCGCCGCACTGCCCGCCATGGGCGCACGGCTGCCGCTGATCAAGGACTACCTGCGCGGCTCCAATCCGCGTATCGCCTCCGCCGAGACGATGATCAAGACAACTCCGCCCGGCGAGGGTTCACGGCTGCTGCGGGTGTCCGAGTCCAATCCGGTGTACGACGCCTGCGCGCGGCCGGTGGAACTCGACGGCGGCGCCGTCCGTTTGATGGTCACCGGCCCTTTCACCGACGCGGACCTCGGGGTCGCCTGCTACCACTCCAAGACGGGAGCGGTGGAGCTGTGCCTGAACCACCTGGTCGACGGCCCCGGTGAGTACGTGGTGGTCGACATGACGGCGGGTTCCGACTCCTTCGCCTCCGGCATGTTCACCCGCTTCGACATCACGTTCCTCGTCGCCGAGCCGACCCGGAAGGGGGTCTCCGTCTATCGCCAGTACAAGGAGTACGCCCGCGACTTCGGGGTCGTCCTGAAGGTCGTCGGCAACAAGGTGCAGGGCCAGGACGACCTCGACTTCCTCCGCGCCGAAGTCGGGGACGACCTGCTCGTGACGGTCGGGCACTCGGACTGGGTGCGCGCCATGGAGAAGGGCCGGCCGCCCCGGTTCGAGCTCCTGGAGGACACCAACCGCCGCGCCCTGCGTCTGCTGCGAACGGCCGCCGACGCGACGTACGAGCTGCGCGACTGGGAGCGCTACACGCGCCAGATGGTGCACTTCCACCTGAAGAACGCGAGCAGTTGGGGCAACGAGAAGACCGGTGCCGACCTGGCCGCGCAGGTCGACCCCGGTTTCGTCCTCGGCGAGCAGCTGCCGCTGCCTGCCTGACCCCGTCCTCGGCGAGCGGGTGACCGCCGCCGCGTGAGCGACGGCGGTGCCCGGTCGCGGTGTGCGTCCCGGTTACGGCTTGGCGGCCGGAGCTCCCGGGACGCCCTTCGGCGCCGGGGCGGGACGGCCCGAGAGGAACGACGCCCAGCCCGTCTTCGGCGCCTCACCGACGTTCAACGTGCTCAGCTTCTCCAGGGTCGCCGGGTCCTGGGCGTCCAGCCAGTCGGCGAGCTGGTGGAAGGAGACGCAGCGCACCTCGGACTTGGTGCAGACGCGCTCGATGACCTCCTGGACGGCGCGCATGTAGTTGCCGCCGTTCCAGGACTCGAAGTGGTTGCCGATGATCAGGGGCGCGCGGTTGCCGTCGTAGGCGCGCTGGAAGCCCTTGAGCAGGCCGTCACGCATCTGGTCGCCCCAGTACTCCTGCTTGCCGGGGTCGCCCTGGGTCGCGGTGCCGGACTGGTTCACCATGAAGTTGTAGTCCATGGTGAGCGTCTCGAAGGCGCGGCCGGGGACCGGGACGAGCTGCATCGACAGATCCCACAGGCCCTCCTTCTTGTTGGGCCAGATCTGGTTGTTGACGCCGCTGGAGTCGTAGCGGAAGCCCAGTTGGCGGGCCGCCTTCATGAAGTTCTTCTGGCCCTCCAGACAGGGCGTGCGGGCGCCGATGAGTTCCTTCTCGTAGTCGAAGGGCAGCGGGGAGGCCTTCTTCATGGCCGCGTTCGTCTTCCAGGACTTCACGAACCCCTTCGCCTGGGCGATCTCGCTCTTCCACTCCGCGACCGACCACTCACCGACGCCGCCTCCGCTGCCGCAGAAGTGACCGTTGAAGTGCGTGCCGACCTCGTTGCCCTCCAGCCACGCGCCGCGCAGCTGCTTCACGGTGTCGCCGATGCCCTGCTCGTCGTTGAAGCCGATGTCGGAGCGGCCGGGCGAGTGCTCCGGCGGCCGGTACAGATCGCGCTTCTCCTCCGGCAGCATGTACACGCCGCTCAGGAAGTACGTCATGGTCGCCCGGTTGGCCTTGGCGACCTCGCGGAAGTGCGAGAAGAGCTTCTGGCCGTCCTCGCCGGCGCCGTCCCAGGAGAAGACCACGAACTGCGGGGGCTTTTGGCCGGGCTTCAGCCGTACGGGCCTGGGCAGGTGCGGCTGCGCCCCGGTGTACGAGGTGGAGCCGTCGCCGATCAGGCGGACCGCGCTCTTGGGTGCGGCGGCCCCCGGCGCCTTCTTCGCGCCGTGCGCACCTTGCTTGGTACCGGTGGAACCACTGGACTCATGGGAGCCAGTGGTTCCCGACGCGCAACCGGCGAGCGCCGTGGCACAGGCCGCGGCGAGTGCTACGCCCGCGGCGATCCTCTGGGTGGCGGCCATCTTCCGCCCACCTTCTTCCTTCGGTCCGGGCAACGCTGATGAGGGCGTTCTGGGGTGATGTGCAGCGATGTGTCGACAGCGCCGCCAAGGTGGCACGGGACCGAGAATGAACAAATACGACAAGCCGATCAAAAGCTCGCTTCACCCTGGAGAGTGATTTACTGCCCTATTTGCCACAAATCTCCGCACAGAGCCTTTACTCTGCATTACGATCCGTTTACCGAGCGTTGAGATATCCCGCCGCTGCACGCCGTGACCCACGGCCGCGACCCGACCCCCCGCCATCGACGGGGAGCCCCTGTTCCGCGACCGCGCTGCCCCGGAGGAGACGGGAACCATGTCCGCCTGCGTCCCCACCCGCGCCACCGACCCGAGTCGGCAGGAGCGCATCCACCAGCCCCACAGCCCCCCGCCGGCTCCGCCCCGCCGATTCCGTGTCGCGGGCGCAGATCTGTCGGCCTCGATCGCGGTCTTCCTGATCGCCCTGCCGCTGTCCCTCGGCATCGCCCTCGCCACCGGCGCACCGCTCCAGGCGGGGCTCGTCGCCGCCGCCGTCGGCGGACTCGTCGCCGGACGGCTCGGCGGCTCACCGCTCCAGGTGAGCGGCCCCGCCGCCGGCCTCACAGTCGTCACCGCCGAGCTCATCCACCACTACGGATGGCGTGCGACGTGCGCCATCACCGTCCTCGCCGGGTTCGCCCAGCTGGGTCTGGGCTGCCTGCGCGTTGCCCGTACGGCGCTCGCCGTCAGTCCCGCGATCGTGCACGGCATGCTCGCCGGCATCGGTGTGACCATCGCCGTCGCCCAGCTGCACATCGTGCTGGGCGGCACCCCGCAGAGTTCCGTTCTCGACAACCTCCGCGCGCTGCCCGCCCAGTTGGCTCACCTGCATCCCGCCGCGGCGGCGATGAGCGCGCTGACCCTGACGCTGCTGCTCGTCTGGCCGCGGATCCCCGGACGCGTGGGGCGGGTGCTGCGCAAGGTGCCGGCCGCGCTCGTCGCCGTCGCCGGGGCCACGGCGACCGCCTCGCTCGCCGGGCTGACTCTGCCCAGGGTCGACCTGCCGTCCTGGAGCAGTCACGCCCTGGCAGGTATGCCCGAGGGGCCCGTGCTCGGGATCGCCGCCGCCGTCCTGACCATCACCCTGGTGTGCAGCGTGCAGTCGCTGCTCGGCGCCGTCGCCGTGGACAAGCTGGCGGCCAAACGGCCGGAACTGCAGGGCCGGGTCAGCCGTTCGAACCTCGACCGGGAGCTGCTCGGCCAGGGCGCCGCCAACATCGTCTCCGGGGCGCTGGGCGGGCTGCCGGTCGCCGGGGTCGCCGTACGGAGTTCCGCGAATGTGCGGGCCGGTGCGGTGAGCCGGAACTCCACGATGCTGCACGGCGTTTGGGTAGTAGTTGCCGCGCTGCTGATGGTCCCCGCCCTGGAGCTGATCCCGCTCGCCTCGCTCGCCGCCCTGGTGATGGCCGTCGGTATCCAGATGGTGTCCCTGCACCACATCCGCACGGTCACCCGCCACCGCGAGGTCCTGGTCTACGCCGTCACCACACTCGGCGTCGTGTTCCTCGGAGTTCTCGAGGGTGTGGCACTGGGAGTCGCCGTGGCCGTCGGCGTCGCCCTGAACCGCCTGGCCCATACGCGCATCACGCACGAGGAGAGAGAGGGAGTCCATTACGTACGTGTACGAGGGCAGTTGACGTTCCTCGCGGTGCCACGGCTCAGCCGTGTACTGCACCAGGTGCCCCAAGGGGTCGACGCTGTCGTGGAGTTGGACGGCTCGTTCATGGACCACGCCGCGTACGAATCGCTGCAGGACTGGCAGAGCGCCCACCTCGCGCAGGGTGGCGCGGCCGAGGTGGCCGGGCGTGCCGGATCGCGGATCGCCGAACCGGCGGGTTCGTCCCATTGCCGCTGCCGGCCATGGACACCCTGGCGCAACCACCACTGCGAGGGCCCGCAATCCGCGCCGACCGGCTTCGGCGACTCTTCGGACGAGCCCGGCCGGACGCCCGCCGCCTCCTCCTCCGGACCGAGTGGGCTGAGCGGGCCGAGTGGGCATCAACTGGCGCGCGGCATCAGCGCGTTCCAGCGCAACACCGCTCCCCTGGTCCGCGGTGAGCTGGCCCGGCTCGCGCGGGAGGGACAGCGGCCGTCGCAGCTCTTCCTGACCTGCGCCGACTCCCGGCTCGTCACCTCGATGATCACCTCCAGTGGTCCGGGCGACCTCTTCGTCGTACGCAATGTGGGCAATCTCGTTCCTCCCCCGACCAACGCCGGGACGTGCTGCCCCCAGCCCGGCGAGGAGAGCGGGGACGACTCGGTGGCGGCGGCGATCGAGTACGCGGTGGACGTGCTGCAGGTGCGGTCCATCACGGTGTGCGGGCACTCCGGGTGCGGGGCGATGCAGGCCCTGCTGAACACGGAACCCGGCGGGGCGCAGACGCCGCTCAAGCGGTGGCTGCGGCACGGGCTGCCGAGCCTGGAGCGGATGGCCGCCGAGGACCGGCCCTGGGCACGGCTGGCCGGACGGGCGCCCGCCGACGCGGTGGAGCAGCTCTGTCTGACCAACGTGGTGCAGCAGTTGGAGCATCTGCGGGCACACGAGTCCGTGGCGCGGGCCCTGCGGGAGGGGGCGCTGGAGCTGCACGGGATGTACTTCCACGTGGGTGAGGCGCAGGCGTATCTGCTGGCCGAGACGGCCGGAGACGGTGTGTTCGACCACGTGGGGGCGGCGGACCTGTCCGCGTGATCGCGGTGTCGGGTGTGCGGCCCCGGTGTACGGGGTCGCACCGCAGGGGACCCGGACGGGCTTCGGCGCGTGACGTGGACACCCTCGGCGCGCAGGCGTTGCGCCAGGCGGCACTGGACATCCGGGCCGATCCCGATCCGCGTGAGAGTGGGCGTGACACTGCCGTCCGCGTGGCGCTCCACCGCGTATGCGGGTGAGTCGGCCGGTGTAACCCGGCACGAGCACCACGGCGAGCGCGACCTCGGCGCAGGCCCCCGCGGCCGGCGCGTGCCCTGGGCGGCGTGACCAGGCGGCGCCTCGCAGCGGGCCGCACCGCAGCTTCGGCCCCCTCGGCCCGGCTGGTCTCGCGCAGCTCGATCTCGTGCTAAAGCTCGGCCGGCAGTTGGTCCTTGAACGTGGTCTCGTGTTCATGCCTCTCCCCCGGTGGCGTACGACAGTGGTGCGTCCGGCGTGTGCGCGGTCGACGAGTCGGCGTCCGCGCGCAGTGCCTTGCGGGCCCGGTGCAGTCGGACCCGGGCGGTGACCTGGCGGATGCCGAGCGCGGCGGCCGCCTCCGTGAGAGTGAGCTGGTCGACCGTGATCAGTTCCAGCAGGGCTCGTTCGCCGTCCGGGAGGCGGGCGAGGGCCGCGCATGCGCGGCGGCCGGCCGGTAGGTGTCGGCGGAGTCCAGGACCGCGAGGAGGATCTCGGCGGTCAGGTCGGCGGCGGTGTGCGGGTCGTCGACACGCCGGGCGACGAAACGTGTCACGGCGTCGACATGGCGCCGGTAGAACTGTTCGAAGAGCTGTGGATCACGTGCCGCGGCGGCGGGACCGGCCCCGTATCCGTTCCACTCGGTGTCTCCCTCGCTTCAGGGGTACTTCGCCAGTACCAGTACTTGGGCCTGGACCCGGGAAGCGTTACCGGGTGAACCCGGCGGACCGACGGCACGTGGCTGTGTACGTACCTCTGCAGGTGTCTCGGAGGGGCACCACGGCCCCGTGGAGACTTGTGGAGTCACCATCGAGTCTCATAGGTCTAAACCAATTTCAGGTCGGCCCTTGTCACCGGACCCTCCGGTCTGATGAGCTGTGGCCTGGGACACAACGGACACCCTGGGAAAGGGAGATGTCGTGAGCAACGAAAGCCTGGCCAACCTGCTGAAGGAAGAGCGCAGGTTCGCGCCGCCCGCCGACGTGGCCGCAGACGCCAATGTCACCGCGGAGGCGTATGAGCAGGCCAAGGCTGACAGGCTCGGCTTCTGGGCCGAGCAGGCCCGCCGGCTGACCTGGGCCACCGAGCCGACCGAGACGCTGGACTGGTCGAACCCGCCGTTCGCCAAGTGGTTCGCCGACGGGAAGCTGAACGTCGCGTACAACTGCGTGGACCGCCATGTGGAAGCCGGCAACGGCGACCGGGTCGCGATCCACTTCGAGGGTGAGCCGGGCGACAGCCGGGCCATCACCTACGCCGAGCTCAAGGACGAGGTCTCCAGGGCAGCCAACGCCCTGACCGAGCTGGGCGTGCAGCAGGGCGACCGCGTCGCCGTATACCTGCCGATGATCCCCGAGGCCGTCGTCGCGATGCTCGCGTGCGCCCGTATCGGCGCCGCGCACTCCGTCGTCTTCGGCGGGTTCTCCGCGGACGCGATCGCGACCCGCATCGAGGACGCCGACGCCAAGGTCGTCATCACCGCGGACGGCGGCTACCGGCGCGGCAAGCCCGCCGCGCTCAAGCCCGCCGTCGACGACGCGCTGAACCGGGTCGACCGGGTCGAGCACGTCCTCGTCGTACGCCGCACCGGGCAGGAGGTCGCCTGGACCGAGGGCCGCGACGTGTGGTGGCACGAGATCACCGAGCGGCAGCCGGCCGAGCACACGCCGCAGGCGTTCGACGCCGAGCAGCCGCTGTTCATCCTCTACACGTCCGGGACGACGGGGAAGCCGAAGGGCATCCTGCACACCTCGGGCGGCTACCTGACACAGGCCGCGTACACCCACCACGCCGTCTTCGACCTCAAGCCGGAGACCGACGTCTACTGGTGCACGGCCGACATCGGCTGGGTGACCGGGCACTCGTACATCACGTACGGGCCGCTCGCGAACGGCGCCACGCAGGTCATGTACGAGGGCACGCCGGACACCCCTCACCAGGGGCGGTTCTGGGAGATCGTGCAGAAGTACGGGGTCACCATCCTGTACACGGCGCCGACCGCGATCCGTACGTTCATGAAGTGGGGCGACGACATCCCCGCGAAGTTCGACCTCAGCAGCCTCAGGGTGCTCGGGTCCGTGGGCGAGCCGATCAACCCCGAGGCGTGGATCTGGTACCGCAAGCACATCGGCGCGGACCGTACGCCGATCGTCGACACGTGGTGGCAGACCGAGACCGGCGCGATGATGATCTCGCCGCTGCCGGGCGTGACGGAGACCAAGCCGGGCTCCGCGCAGCGGGCGCTGCCGGGCATCTCCGCGACCGTCGTCGACGACGAGGCACGCGAAGTGCCCGACGGCGGTGGCGGTTACCTCGTGCTGACCGAGCCGTGGCCGTCGATGCTGCGCACGATCTGGGGCGACGACCAGCGGTTCCTCGACACGTACTGGTCGCGGTTCGAAGGCAAGTACTTCGCCGGGGACGGGGCCAAGAAGGACGAGGACGGGGACATCTGGCTCCTCGGGCGCGTCGACGACGTGATGCTGGTGTCCGGGCACAACATCTCGACGACCGAGGTCGAGTCGGCGCTCGTCTCGCATCCGTCGGTCGCCGAGGCCGCCGTGGTCGGGGCCGCCGACGAGACGACCGGGCAGGCCATCGTCGCCTTCGTCATCCTGCGCGGGACGGCTTCCGCCGACGACGAGGGGCTGGTCGCCGACCTGCGCAACCACGTCGGTACGACGCTGGGGCCGATCGCCAAGCCCAAGCGGGTGCTGCCGGTGGCGGAGCTGCCCAAGACCCGGTCCGGGAAGATCATGCGGCGGCTGCTGCGCGACGTCGCCGAGAACCGGGAGCTCGGGGACGTCACGACGCTCACGGACTCCACGGTGATGGACCTCATCCAGGCGAAGCTGCCCGCGGCGCCCAGCGAGGACTGAGGGCTCACGCACACAGAGGTGCCCGGGGTGAGCAACAGACCCCGGGCACCTTTGTGCGCGGTGCCGGGCGGGCGCCCTCCGGCCGGGCAGGCGCCCTCGCGCCAACCTTAGGTAAGCTAAGGAACGCGTCAACAGCGTGACAAGAAGGTTTTGAGGTGTGCCGGGAAGTCTGGTCGGCAAGTGCTCTGTCCTGCCCACCCGACCGGAGGTCTCCCCCGTGGCCGCGCCCCCCAGCCCCAGCAACCGCAAGTTCCTCGGCCGTCTGTCGCTGCCCGAGCGGAACTTCGTGGCGGACGCGCTGCGCACCGAGACCGTCGGCGGAATCTTCCTGCTGTTCGCCGCGATCGCCGCGCTGATCTGGGCGAACACCCCGCTCCGGGACAGCTACGAGAGCGTCTCCCACTTCCACGTCGGGCCCGAGTTCCTCGGCCTGAACCTCTCCGTGCAGCACTGGGCCGCCGACGGCCTCCTCGCCGTCTTCTTCTTCGTCGCCGGTATCGAACTCAAGCGCGAACTGGTGGCCGGCGAGCTGCGGGACCCGAAGGCCGCGCTGCTGCCGGTCGCCGCAGCGCTCTGCGGGATGGCCGCGCCCGCGCTCGTCTACACCCTCACCAACGTCCTCGGCCAAGGCTCCCTCGACGGCTGGGCGGTACCCACCGCGACCGACATCGCCTTCGCGCTCGCCGTGCTCGCGGTGCTCGGCACGTCCCTGCCGTCCGCGCTGCGCGCCTTCCTGCTCACGCTCGCCGTCGTCGACGACCTCTTCGCGATCCTGATCATCGCGGTCTTCTTCACCGACCAGTTGAACTTCGCGGCCCTCGGCGGCGCGGTGGCCGGCCTCGCCGTCTTCTGGGTGCTGCTGCGCAAGGGCGTACGCGGCTGGTACGTCTACGTGCCGCTGGCCCTCGTCATCTGGGGGCTGATGTACAACAGCGGCGTCCACGCCACCATCGCCGGCGTCGCCATGGGACTGATGCTGCGCTGCCACCGCCACGAAGGCGAGACGCACTCCCCCGGCGAACACATCGAACACCTCGTACGCCCGCTGTCGGCAGGGCTCGCCGTACCCGTGTTCGCCCTCTTCAGCGCGGGAGTCGCCGTTTCCGGCGGGGCCCTGGGCGAGGTGTTCACGCGGCCCGAGACCCTCGGTGTCGTCCTCGGACTGGTCCTCGGCAAGGCCATCGGCGTCTTCGGCGGCACCTGGCTGACGGCCCGCTTCACCAGGGCCTCCCTGAGCGAGGACCTCGCCTGGCCGGACGTCCTCGCCGTCTCCTCCCTCGCGGGCATCGGCTTCACCGTCTCGCTGCTGATCGGCGAACTCGCCTTCGCGGACGACCCGACGCTCACCGCCGAGGTCAAGGCGGCGGTCCTGGTCGGCTCCCTGATCGCCGCCGTCGTCGCGGGCACACTGCTGAAGATCCGCAACGCCAAGTACCGCGCCCTGTGCGAGGCGGAGGAGCGCGACGAGGACCTCGACGGCATCCCCGACATCTACGAGCAGGAGAACCCGGCGTACCACCTGCGGATGGCCGAGCTCTACGAGCGGAAGGCCGCCGAACACCGCAGGCTTGCCGAAGTGACGGGCGGGGCAGGCGTCGAGGACCGCGGTCCGGCATGATCTGACGCGACGGTACAAACAGAAGCAGTACCGACAGAAGCAGAAGCCAGACGGTCCACACACATGCAGAAGACATGCAGAAGAGGGAGTCCGCGATGAGCGCACCCGACGGCAGCCCGGTCGGCACCGAACGCAGCATCGGCCAGCTGTTCGCCTCGGCGACGACCGAGATGTCCGCGCTGGTGCACGACGAGATCGCCCTGGCGAAGGCGCAGCTCAAGCAGGACGTCAAGCGCGGTGCGGTCAGCGGCGGCGCGTTCTCGGTCGCCGGGGCGGTGCTGATCTTCTCCCTGCCGATGCTGAGCTTCGCCCTGGCCTACGGCATCCGCACCTGGAGCGACTGGAACCTGGCGGTCTGCTTCCTGCTCTCCTTCGCGGCGAACGTGCTGGTCGCCGGGGTGCTCGCGCTGATCGGCGTGGTCTTCGCGAAGAAGGCGAAGAACGGCAAGGGCGCGCAGAAGACAGCGGCCTCCATGAAGGAGTCGGCGGGTGTGCTGCAGAACGCCAAGCCGCACACCCGTGAGGTGACGTCCGAGGACCGGGTGCCCGAGGCCATCGAGGCTGTGGCACGCTCGTCCTCATGACGGGCTCCTCCATCCCTGCGGGGCAACCACCTTCGGCGCAACCCACTTCGCTCGTGCGACTCGACGTTCCCGGTGGACGAGAGGTGATCCACCGGGATGTCGCGGCCAACGGCGCGCGCTTCCACATCGCCGAAACGGGTGACGGGCCGCTGGTCCTGCTGCTGCACGGCTTCCCGCAGTTCTGGTGGACCTGGCGCTACCAGCTGGGCGCGCTCGCCGACGCGGGGTTCCGCGCCGTGGCCATGGACCTGCGCGGCGTCGGCGGCAGCGACCGCACCCCGCGCGGTTACGACCCCGCCAACCTCGCGCTCGACATCACGGGCGTCGTACGGTCGCTGGGCGAACCGGACGCCGCGCTGGTCGGGCACGACCTGGGCGGATACCTGGCCTGGACGGCGGCCGTGATGCGCCCCAAGCTGGTGCGCCGGCTCGCGGTGTCCTCGATGCCGCACCCCCGCCGCTGGCGCTCGGCGATGCTCTCGGACGTCAAGCAGACGGCCGCGGGTTCATACATCTGGGGGTTCCAGCGGCCCTGGATCCCGGAGCGCCAACTCGTCGCGGACGACGGCGCTCTGGTGGGCCGACTGGTCCGGGACTGGTCCGGGCCGCTGCAACCGGACGACGAGACCGTGGAGACGTACCAGCGCGCCATGTGCATCCCCTCGACGGCGCACTGCTCGATCGAGCCGTACCGCTGGATGGTCCGCTCGATGGCCCGCCCGGACGGTATCCAGTTCAACCGCCGGATGAAGCGGCCGGTGCGCGTCCCGACGCTGCATCTGCACGGCTCGCTGGACCCGGTGATGCGGACGCGGAGCGCCGCGGGCTCCGGGCAGTACGTCGAGGCGCCGTACCGCTGGCGGCTGTTCGACGGCCTCGGGCACTTCCCGCACGAGGAGGATCCGGTGACGTTCTCGACGGAACTGGTCAACTGGCTGAAGGACCCCGAGCCCGACCGGTAACTCCACGAATACGGCGAATAACGCTCTGAGCAGGGAGTTTCCCTCGCTCTGCGGTCCGGCCGCCCCCACCGGGGAACGCTTGTCCTACGAACGGCCAATTGCCCGGCGCATAGGCCGATTGGGGGCCGTGGGGGCGATTACCGACCTTGAGGCACGGGCACACGTCGGGGTATGGGCTGGACGCACGACTACAGTGACGCGGCACGCAACCGACGCTCGGCCTCGGGTCTGAGCTCCCATCAGAGGGGCGCCCCGTACATGCCGGGCGCGGACCCCCGCGTAGGGATCCCGCACATTCTGCGCCGCCGGGCCCGCTGGGTCTCGGTACGGCTGCGCCATCCCCGGGGCTGAGCAGCCGGCCCTTCCTCAGAGCGCGCAGCTGTCGCTGTCCACCTGCTCGTTGGCGGTGCGACCCTTGGCGATGTCCTCCTGCACCTCGTCCGCCGTGAGCGCGTATCCGGTGTCGTCGTTGTCGAGGGACTTCGCGAAGACCACGCCGTACACCTTGCCGTCGGGCGTGAGCAGCGGGCCGCCGGAGTTGCCCTGACGCACCGTCGCGTACAGCGAGTACACATCGCGGCGCACGGTGCCGCGGTGGTAGATGTCCGGGCCGTTGGCCGTGATACGGCCGCGCACGCGCGCGGGCTGCACGTTGTACGAGCCGTTCTCCGGGAAGCCGGCCACGATCGCGTTGTCACCGCTGGTCGCGTCCGTCGAAGTGAACTGCAGCGCGGGCGCGTTCAGGTTCGGTACGTCGAGTACGGCGATGTCACGCTCCCAGTCGTACAGGACCACCGTGGCGTCGTACTTGCGGCCCTCTCCGCCTATCTGGACGGTGGGCTCGTCGACTCCGCCGACCACGTGCGCGTTGGTCATCACACGGCGGTCGCCGAAGACGAAACCGGAGCCTTCGAGGACCTTGCCGCAACTCTGGGCGGTGCCCATGACCTTGACGATGGAGTTCTGGGCGCGGACGGCGACCGCGCTCTTCGCGAGGGCCGGGTCCGGCGGCTTGACGTCCGTGATGGGCTCGTTGGCGAACGGGCTGAAGACCTGCGGGAAACCGTTCTGCGCGAGGACCGAGGAGAAGTCCGCGAACCACGTGTTGGCCTGGTCGGGCAGGGCCCGTGAAACGCCCAGCAGCACCTTGGAGTTGCGGACTTCCTTGCCGAGCGTCGGCAGCGTCGTACCGGCGAGGGCCGAGCCGATCAGCCAGGCGACCAGAAGCATCGCGACGACGTTGACAAGAGCGCCGCCCGTGGCGTCCAGGGCCCGGGCCGGGGACCAGGTGATGTACCGGCGCAGCTTGTTGCCGAGGTGGGTGGTCAGGGCCTGCCCCACGGAGGCGCAGACGATCACGACGACCACGGCGACGACGGCGGCCGTCGTACTCACCTCGGAGTCGTCCGTCGCGGCACCCCAG
The DNA here is from genome assembly GCF_040606085.1 of Streptomyces sp. NPDC005485. Classification (NCBI taxonomy): domain Bacteria; kingdom Bacillati; phylum Actinomycetota; class Actinomycetes; order Kitasatosporales; family Streptomycetaceae; genus Streptomyces; species Streptomyces sp. NPDC005485. Next base: position 78,737 of record NZ_JBEXDZ010000016.1, read on the forward strand.
ATGACGGGGAGCAGATAGACCGCGACGAGGCCGCCGCCCAGGAAGCCGATCACCGACAGGATGCCGACGACGAAGCCCTGGCGATAGCCCACGATCGCGAACCACACGGCGGCGACCAGCAGAAGGATGTCCAGCACGTTCACTGCTTCAAGCCTCGCCTCATCACTCTGCGGTCGCTCGTCCCGGCCGGGGGTCCGGCCCGCCGCGCAGGCGGCAATAGGACGCTGCGCCCTCCGGGAGGACACAGCACGGAGGCCACCCTGTCATGCGCGCCAGTCGAGCGGGACCTGCTTGTCCCGGTCCCAGGGCAGCTCCCAGCCCGCGTAGTGCAGCAGCCGGTCGATGATTCCCGCCGTGAAACCCCAGACAAGGGCGGATTCGACCAGGAATGCCGGACCTTTGTGGCCACTGGGGTGGGCGGTGGTCACGCGGTTGGCGGGGTCCGTGAGATCCGCCACGGGGACCGTGAAGACGCGGGCCGTCTCGTTCGGATCGACCACGCCGACCGGCGTCGGGCGGCGCCACCAGCCCAGCACGGGCGCGACGACGAAGCCGCTCACCGGGATGTACAGCCGCGGCAGCATGCCGAAGAGCTGGACGCCGTCCGGGTCGAGCCCGGTCTCCTCCTCGGCCTCCCGCAGCGCGGCCCGCAGCGGCCCGTCGCCCTGCGGATCGCCGTCCTCGGGGTCGAGGGCGCCGCCGGGGAAGGACGGCTGCCCGGCGTGCGATCTCAGCGAGCTCGCCCGCTCCATGAGCAGCAGCTCCGGGCCGCGGGCGCCCTCGCCGAACAGGACCAGCACGGCGGACTGCCGGCCCGCGCCGTCCTTCGGGGGCAGGAAGCGGCTCAGCTGGAGCGGCTCCACCGTCTCGACGGCGTGCACCACCGGGTCCAGCCAGCCGGGCAGGCCGTCCTTGCTCAGCTCCACCCTGCCGCCCTGCGTCTCGCTCGCGTGCGTCATCGCCACCCCCGTACTGCCTTCAACGCCTGCGGGTCGGTCTTTCGTTCCGTCGTCCGGCCCCGCCTGCGCCCGGCTGTCCGGCCCGTCATCCGGCCCCCAGCGGCGGCGCGGGGATGCCGCCCGCGTCCAGGTAGGCCTGCGGGGGCCTGAGCCGCTGGCCGGGGAAGCCGCCCTTCTCGTACTTCAGAAGCTTCTTCGCCTTCTCCGGGTCGGTCTCGCCCTCGCCGTACGCCGGGCAGAGCGGGGCGATGGGGCAGGCGCCGCAGGCGGGCTTGCGGGCGTGGCAGATACGGCGGCCGTGGAAGATCACGTGGTGCGAGAGCATCGTCCAGTCGCCCTTGGGGAAGAGCGCGCCGACGATCGCCTCGACCTTGTCGGGGTCGGTCTCGTCGGTCCACTGCCAGCGCCGTACCAGCCGCCCGAAATGGGTGTCCACGGTGATCCCCGGCCGCCCGAAGGCGTTGCCCAGGACCACGAAGGCGGTCTTGCGGCCCACGCCGGGGAGCTTGACGAGGTCTTCGAGGCGCCCGGGGACCTCGCCCCCGAAGTCCGCCACCAGGGCCTTGGACAGCCCCATCACCGACCTGGTCTTGGCCCGGAAGAACCCGGTCGGGCGGAGGATCTCCTCGACCTCCTCCGGGTTGGCGGCGGCGAGGTCCTCGGGGGTGGGGTACTTGGCGAAGAGCGCCGGGGTCGTCTGGTTCACCCGCAGGTCGGTCGTCTGCGCCGACAGCACGGTGGCGATCACGAGCTGGAAGGGGTTCTCGAAGTCCAGTTCGGGGTGCGCGTACGGGTACACCTCGCCGAGCTCGCGGTTGATGCGGCGGGCGCGACGCACGAGCGCGGTGGGCGACTCGCCCGGGAGTGACTTCTTGGCGACGGTTTTGACGGGCACGGGCTGCTTCACGGCGGCGGTGGCCTTTTTCGGGGCGACGGTGGCTTTCTTGACCCCCGTGGCTTTCTTGACCGCCGTGGTCTTCTTGACCGCCGTGGTCTTCTTCGCCGCCGTGGTCTTCTTCGCCTTCGTCGCGGCGGTCTTCTTCACCGTTGCTTTCGCGGGCTGCTTCCCGGGCTGGTGCTCAGGCTGTTTTTCAGACATCGATTTTGTCTCTTTTGTCGTTTTCCTCGGTCCGCTCGGGTCCTGTTCGCCCACAGCGGAATCACGACGTACAACCACCCGCCCAGCCCCCTTGGCCTGTGCTCTCACCGGCGATTTGGACACCCGGCCAGCCTAAAGCCCGGCACCGACATCCGCCCTGGACCCTGAAGATCGGCGCCCAATTGGCCCCCTGCCGCACTGCCCGGCACGCCAGTACGGCAGACTTGTGACTGATCACACTGTTTGGACCGTCCGGCAAGATGGGGAGCACGGTCCCCTGGTACACCAGGGAGAGATCCCCTGAGCAGGTCGACAAGGAGAGAACTCGTGGACGACGTTCTGCGGCGCGCCCCGCTCTTCGCGGCGCTCGATGACGAGCAGGCCGCGGAGCTCCGCGCCTCCATGAGTGAGGTGACCCTCGCGCGCGGTGACGCCCTGTTCCACGAGGGCGACCCCGGGGACCGCCTTTACGTGGTCACCGAGGGCAAGGTGAAGCTCCACCGCACTTCCCCCGACGGCCGCGAGAACATGCTCGCCGTCCTCGGCCCCGGCGAGCTGATCGGCGAGCTGTCGCTCTTCGACCCGGGCCCGCGCACGGCGACCGCCACCGCGCTGACCGAGGTCAAGCTGCTCGGCCTCGGCCACGGCGACCTCCAGCCCTGGCTGAACGCACGCCCCGAGGTGGCCGCCGCCCTGCTGCGCGCTGTCGCCCGACGCCTGCGCAAGACCAACGACCAGATGTCCGACCTGGTCTTCTCGGACGTCCCGGGCCGCGTCGCCCGCGCGCTCCTGGACCTGTCCCGCCGCTTCGGCGTGCAGTCCGAAGAGGGCATCCACGTCGTGCACGACCTCACGCAGGAAGAGCTGGCCCAGCTGGTCGGCGCCTCCCGCGAGACGGTCAACAAGGCGCTCGCCGACTTCGCGGGCCGCGGCTGGCTGCGCCTTGAGGCCCGCGCCGTGATCCTGCTGGACGTGGAGCGACTGGCGAAGACCGCGGGGCGCAATCGGGCGGCCCCATCGTCTGTACGGAACGATGGCTGCCACCTGACCGGTGACCCGCCGTCCCGGAGGACGGTCAGGTGGGAGATCGGAGCCTC
>NZ_JBEXDZ010000017.1:0-81386 GCF_040606085.1 Streptomyces sp. NPDC005485
GAGCGCCGAGCGCCGAGCGCCGAGCGCCGAGCGCCGAGCGCCGAGCGCCGAGCGCCGAGCGCCGAGCGCCGAGCGCCGAGCGCCGAGCGCCGAGCGCCGAGCAGCAGCCTGTCGGATCCCTCCGGGACAACCGACCCAAAGGCCTTCAGCCCAGCTGTGCGTGCAGGAATGCCACCGTGCTCTGCCAGGCCTGCGCGGCCGACTCGGGGTCGTACACCTCGGGGCGGCCGTCGTTGAAGAAGGCGTGATGGGCGGGGTAGAGGCGCAGGTCCGCGGTGATGCCGGACTGCTGCTGGATCGCCTGGCTCAGCTTCTCCAACTGCTCCACCGGAATGGTCGTGTCGAGTTCGCCGTAGTGGCCCTGGATCTGTGCCTTGAGGCCGGAGAAGTCGGGCAGCTCGCCCTGGATCACGCCGTAGAACGGCGCCGCGGCCGTCACGCGGGCGTCAGCGGCGGCCAGGTAGATCACGAAGCCGCCACCCATGCAGAAGCCGACGGAGCCCACCGTCTCGGAGGTGACCTCGGGCAGCCCGAGGAGGTGGTCGACCGCTCCGGAGAGGAGTTCGACGCCGCGTGCGACCGGCAGTTCCCCCATCATGCGCAGGGCCTCGGCACTGTCGTGGGCGACATTGCCGCCGTAGAGGTCCGGCGCCAACGCCACGAAGCCCTCCTGGGCCAGACGGTCGGCGACATCGGCGATGTGGTCGGTCAGGCCCCACCACTCCTGGATGACGATCACGCCGGGTCCCTGTCCGGAGGGCGGCAGCGCCAGATAGCCGTGCGCGGTGGCCCCGGCGCTGGGGAAGGTCACGTTCTGGTGCGCGGGGGCGCCCGTCGACTTCGGCTTCTCTGACATGGCACTCAACTCCTGTAGGGGAAGCGCGTGATGAGGTGTGCCGAAGCGGGGCCCCGGCATGATCCCCACGATGCCATGCGTGTGCGCGGCGCCTGCGGGCGGCTCGCAGGAGGCCGATGCGGGGCGCCCGCGGACCACGCACCCGGGGCGCCGTGCGGTCGAGTACGCCCTCGGATCATGACGTGGTCCGAAGATGCCGTACCCTACGTGTTACGTATAACCTTCCGAGAGGCCCTGATGAGTCGCATCGCCCTGGTCACCCTCGTCGTCGACGACTACGACGAGGCGATCCGCTTCTACACCGAGGCCCTCGGTTTCCGGCTCGCCGAGGACGAACCCAGGCCGGACGGCTCCCGCTGGGTGGTCGTCGAACCCGGCGCGGCGGGCCACGGCACCGGCCTCCTGCTGGCCCGGGCCAAGAACGAGGCCCAGCACGGCAGGGTCGGCGACCAGACCGGCGGCCGCGTGGGGTTCTTCCTGCACACCGACGACTTCGCCCGCGACCACGCCCGGATGCGCGACGCGGGCGTGACCTTCCTGGAGGAGCCGCGCCACGAGCCGTACGGCTCGGTCGCCGTCTTCCAGGACCTGTACGGAAACCGCTGGGACCTGCTCCAGCCCGCCCAGTAACCAGACCTCCCCAAGACGACCTGCCGAGGAAAGACACGCATGACCGCGCCCCGCATCGACATCGACACCCTTCGCCGCCTCCCCAAGGCCGTACTGCACGACCACCTCGACGGCGGTCTGCGCCCGGCCACCCTGGTGGAACTCGCCGAGACGGTGGGCCACACGCTGCCCACCACCGACCCCCAGGAACTGGCAGCCTGGTTCTACGACGCCGCCAACTCCGGTGACCTGGTGCGCTACATAGCCACCTTCGAGCACACCCTCGCCGTGATGCAGACCCGCGAGGGCCTGCTGCGCACCGCCGAGGAGTACGTGCTCGACCTCGCCGAGGACGGTGTCGTCTACGGCGAGGTCCGCTACGCGCCCGAGCTGAACACCAACGGCGGGCTGACCCTCGCCGAGGTCGTCGAAACGGTCCAGGAGGGCCTCGCCGCCGGTATGGCGAAGGCCGCGGCCGCGGGCACCCCCGTCCGCGTCGGCACCCTGCTGTGCGGAATGCGGATGTTCGACCGTGTGCGTGAGGCCGCCGACCTGGCGGTGGCGTTCCGGGACGCGGGCGTCGTCGGCTTCGACATCGCCGGCGCCGAGGACGGCTTCCCGCCCGCCGACCACCTGGGCGCCTTCGAGCACCTGCGCCGGGAGAACGTCCCCTTCACCATCCACGCCGGTGAGGCCCACGGCCTGCCCAGCATCCACCAGGCACTCCAGGTCTGCGGTGCCCAGCGCATCGGCCACGGCGTCCGTATCACCGAGGACATCGTGGACGGCAAGCTCGGCCGCGTCGCGGGCTGGGTGCGCGACCGCCGTGTCGCCCTGGAGATGTGCCCCACCTCAAACCTTCAGACCGGCGCCGCCACCTCGATCGCCGAGCACCCCATCACCGCCCTGAAGGACCTGGGCTTCCGGGTCACCCTCAACACCGACAACCGTCTGGTGTCGGGCACGACGATGACCCGCGAGATGTCCCTGCTGGTCGAGGAGGCCGGCTGGGGCGTCGAGGACCTCCGTACCGTCACGGTGAACGCCCTCAAGAGCGCGTTCATCCCGTTCGACGAGCGCAACGCCCTGATCGAGGACGTCGTCCTGCCGGGCTACGCGGCCGCGCTCTGAACCAGCCCCCGTAGGTAGGCGGCCTGTCCGACGTGCTGCAGATCGTCGGACAGGACGCTCACCAGCCGGACGCCGAGGGTGACCGGCGGGTCCCAGCGCTCGTCCACGACACGCTCGAAGTCCTTGGCGGCGAGCCCGCGCACGAACTCCAGGGTCTGTTCGTGGACGGCGTCGTAGTACCCGGTCAGCAGGTCGCCCGACTCGACCCGCACCTTGGTGACCTGGGTGGAGCTGTGGCCGTAGCCCGTGTCCCTGCGTGGCAGGTCGAGCCCGAAGCGTTTCTCCCAGCCCTGTGACAGCCACACCTGGTCGAGTCCGGCGGCGTCGGCGACATGGTCGTCCTGGACGCGGGTGAGGTGCCAGACGAGCCAGGCAAGGGAGTTGGCGTCGACGGCCGGACGGCTGTGCAGCTCGTCCGTCGAGAGACCGTCGACCGCGGCGTGGACTTCTTCCTGGATGCGGCCGTACGCGTCGATGAGGATGTCCTTTGCATGCATGCTTCCACCATCGCGCATCACGGCGCGTCATGCGTCGGGAATCCAGCTCCCGTGGAATCCCAGCGGCACCCGGCCCGGCAGATGGATCCGGGCGACCGGTTCGCCCGTGAAGTCCTGTGCCGCGAGAATCACCAGGTCGGCGGCACAGCGGTCGGGATTGTGCACATACGCGATCGCATAGCCGTCGTCCTCGGCAGCCTTCGGGTCGGTGGGGTCGCACGGCACGAACACGGCCTCGCCCGCCGCCGCGCCGCGTGGCAGCCGGTGCACCTGGGAAGTGCCGCGCAGCAGGTCGTGCTTGATCAGCGCGTTGCTGAAGGCGCGGTCGGGCGGATTGCCGTCGGGCGTCAGGTACGCCAGCGTCATCTCGGCGGATGCCGCCGAGTAGCCGTAGCGGTGGCGGCGGGAGACCAGCGCCTCGTTCACGCGCGGGAACTCCTGCGGGCGGTCGTCGATCGTCCTCTGCCGGACACGCCCGTGGCGCAGGTCGACCGTCCAGCGTTCGAGCTTCGCCGTGCCCACCGCGGTGGGCCCGTCCGAGCCGCGGCCGGCGGCGTAGAAGGGCGCCGGATAGGTCGTGAGGTCGATGACCACCGAGTCGCCGTCGTCGTACGCGTTGAGGGTGTGCGAGTAGAAGACCGGATCGACGGTGAACCAGCGGACGGTGCCGCCCGACCGGGGCATGACGCCGACACGGAAGGGGTGTTCGGTGTTCCAGATGTACGGCACCAGGTCGCCGCGTTCGGCCGCCGCGGGGTCGAAGGTGATCGGCATGTCGAAGACGACCACATGCTTCTCGGTGAGCGCGAAGTCGTGCATCATCGGCCCCTCGGTCACCGGGATCCGCGTCGTGCGCGAGATGCGGCCTGTGGGGCCCACGACCAGGTGCCGGATGTGGTCCCAGGTCGGGTAGTAGGTGATCGCGTGCAGTTCACCGGCTTGCGCGTCGAACTTGGTGTGCGCGGTGAACGCCCCTTCCAGAGTGCCGCGGAAGTCGTACGTGCCCACCGTGTTGAGCTCGTGGTCGAGTTCGTAGGGCAGCGGACCGCTCTCCTGGAGCGCGAGGATCCGTCCCCGGTAGGGGATGACATGGGTGTTGCAGGGGAAGTCGTCCGGCGGCACGGGACCGGGGTAGGGCTCGCCGAGCTTCTTCGTCACCTGCGACGAGCGCACCCAGCGGTTGCGGTACCACTCGGCGCGGCCGTCGCGCAGCCGGACGCCGTGCACCATGCCGTCGCCGAGCATCCAGTGGTGGGCGCGCGGGTCCTCAAGTCCGAGGACATTGGGGCCGTTTCGCAGATAGCGGCCGTTCAACTCGCGCGGGATGCGCCCGGTGACCGCCAGGTCGAACGCCGTCAGTTCCTCGGTGACCGGCTTGAACGCCCCTTCGAGGAAGGGGTAGTGGCGGCTCGCGGTCTCCTGGGGCACCGCGGACGCCGGCCGGGCGCTCGCGGCGACTCCCGTACCGGCCAGCCCGCCGGCCGCCGCGATCGCCGCCGCACCGCGCAGCACACCTCGTCGTGTGTGTTCCGTCATTTCCCTTGCTCCTGACCGATGTTGTCGTGAAGAACGCTCACGAGTCTGGGTCAGGAGAAGGGCCGGGTCAGGAGGGGTGGGCCCCGTCCGGGGGTGTTGCCAGGCCCCCTGTTTCGAGCAGATCCATCAGTGCCCGGGCGGCCGGACTGGTCGCCTCCGGCGGTGGCAGCAGCGCCACGGTCTCGTACACCGTCTCGCCGGTGCCTTTCAGGGGCAGCGAGGTCAGCGCCCGGCGCTTGTGCCGGAAATGCCGGGGTACGACGGCGATGCCGAGGTTCTCGTCGACCAGGTCGAGGAGGCTGTGCACATCGTTGACCTCCAGCGCGACCGTCCGCCGGACACCCGCGGCGGCGAAGGCCGTGTCGGTGGTGCGGCGCGGCCCCCAGTCCGGATGGAAGTCGACGAACGCCTCGCCGCCCAGCTCCTCCGGTGTGAGCGCCGCGTCGGCGGCAGCGAGGCGGTGCGTGGGATGGCACAGCACGGTCATGGGTTCGCTGGTCAGCGACACCGACCGCAGTTGCTCGGTGTCCGCCTGCGTCCGCACCGCGAACGCCAGGTCCAGGCGCCCCGCCGCGACCTCCTCCGCAAGCGCACCGGAGCCCGCCTGCCGCAGCCGGATCTCCACGTCCGGATGGCGCCGCCGGAACGCGGCGAGCAGCCCGGCCACATGCACCCCGGCGATGCACTGCTCGGTGCCCAGCGCGAGCGTGCCGCGCAGCACGCCCTGCACCGCGGCCACCGCCTCGTGCGCGGCCCGCACCTGTGCGAGGATCCGCTCGGCCTCACCCAGCAGCGCGCGCCCGGCCTCCGTGAGCGTCACCCGGCGGGTCGTCCGTACGAACAGCGCGCTGCCCAGCTCCCGTTCCAGCGCCCGGATCGACGCCGACAGGCCCGACTGGGACACCATCAGCCGCTCGGCGGCCCGGGTGAAGTGCTGGTCCTCGGCGACCGCGACGAAGTGCTGGAGATGGCGGAGTTCCATGATTGAGAAGCGTAGTCGCTGAATACCATCGGATTCTTCTGTTGGACCGCTGCCCGCACCTCGCGAAAGAGTGGATACCGGTTCTTCCGCACCGGTCCGTGCTTCCCCGTCGCCGGTGTTTCCGTGCCAACCCCTCTGGAGTCGCGTTGTACACCGCACACCCCGACCGCTACGCGGACATGCCCTACCGGCGCACCGGACGCAGCGGCCTGAAGCTCCCCGCGCTGTCGCTCGGGCTGTGGCACAACTTCGGCCCCGACCGGCCGGTCGAGACCCAGCGCCAGATCCTGCGCCGCGCCTTCGACCTCGGCGTCACCCACTTCGACCTGGCGAACAACTACGGCCCGCCGCCCGGCGCCGCCGAGTCCGCCCTCGGCGCCGCGCTGAAGGCCGACTTCGGGTCCTACCGCGATGAGCTGATCATCTCCACCAAGGCCGGCTACCTGATGTGGCCGGGCCCGTACGGCGAATGGGGATCGCGGAAGTACCTGCTGTCCTCGCTCGACCAGAGCCTGGGCCGCATGGGTCTCGACCACGTCGACATCTTCTACTCGCACCGTCCCGACCCGGAGACTCCGCTGGAGGAGACGATGGGCGCCCTGCACTCGGCGGTGCAGCAGGGCAAGGCGCTGTACGTCGGTGTCTCCAACTACTCGCCGGAGCAGACCCGCGAGGCCGCCCGCATCCTGGGTGAGCTGGGCACCCCGCTGCTCATCCACCAGCCGCGCTACTCGATGCTCGACCGCCGCCCTGAAGAGGGCCTCCTGGACGCCCTCGACGAGCTCCAGGTCGGCTCGATCGCCTACTCGCCGCTGGAGCAGGGGCTGCTGACCAGCCGCTACCTCGACGGCATCCCGGAGGGCTCGCGGGCGGCGAGCGACAGCCCCTTCCTGAACTCCGACGCGGTCACCGAGGACCTCGTCCAGCAGCTGCGCGCACTCGACGACATCGCGAAGTCCCGCGGCCAGTCGCTGGCCCAGCTGGCGCTGGCCTGGGTGCTGCGCGGCGGCCGGGTGACCTCCGCGCTCATCGGCGCGAGCAGCGTCCAGCAGCTGGAGGACAGCGTGGCGGCCACGCGCGCCCTGGACTTCGACTCGGACGAGCTGGCCCGGATCGACGCGATCGTGGGCGCCGCCGGATAGCGCTCGGCGGACACCTCGGAGCGGCCCTCGTGCGACCTGCGTCGCACGAGGGTCAGCCGCCGTTGTCGACGCGTTCCTCCAGCAGGACCGTCACCGTGTCCCCCTCCTCCTTCCCGATCGCCTTGCGCAGGTCGGACTTCACGGGCAGTTTGTGGGTGCCGTCGCCCAGCGCCATGAAGGAACTGCGGAAGGGGCGGCCGTCGATGGTCCCGCTGACCTTGACCAGTCCGCGGGTTCCGAAGAACGCGACGGACTCCGGCCATACGAGATAGGTCCAGCCGCCCTTGCCCGGGCTTTTCCGCAGTACTGCCGTGAACTGCTTGTCCAGCTTGCCTGTCGTGGTCATCGCTTCCTCCGCTTCCGGTGGTGCTCGTAGTCAGGAGACCCGCGGGAGAAGCAGAACTCATCGCGATCCGCGACGGCAGTTCCGTGTCGCTCGACCGGAGCCGTGATCGGTGCCCCCGGAGGGCTCTCAGGCGGCCGCAGTGGGCACTCGGTCCAGGAAGCCGAGCACGGTCCGGATACGGCCGTCCTCGTCCAGGGTGATCACGTCGAATCCGGCGACGGGCGCGGATCCGTCGGCGTCGCTGACCAGCTCCCAGCCGAAGCGAGCCGTGTCGTGGTGGCCGTCGACGGTGCCCGCGAGCTTGAAGGAGAAGCCCGGGAACTGCTCGTGCGCCGCCGTCATCACGGCAGCGATCTGCTCGTGCCCTCGGACGTCCACCAGCGGGTCGGTGTAGCTGCCGTCCGCGGTCCAGGCGGCAGCGACCGCCTTGGCGAGCGCCTCCGGCTCGCCCGCGTTCCAGGCCTCCAGGTAACGGGCGGCGGCGGTCTCGTAGCGGTCGTGGTTTCCGGACATGGTCGATCATCCTCCGTCTGGGTCATACCTGCTGGTCAGGGGCCGGACTCCGACTCTTGGTGCCCCGTCGGGATCCGGTAGGAACACCATGCCGGGCTGCGCGGAGGGCGTCGATTACCCCTCGGGTAATGCGCCGGCAGGAGATGCGAAGAGATCAGCGAACTGACGGGTTCCGCGGATCCGTGTACGCGCGCCGGACGGGCGGGGTGGGGTCACGCGTGCCGTTTCGGCCAACGGAGGCCATGAATATGCCAGGAGACTGGCTGGAATGGCGTGGTGACAGAGTGTCAGGAGTGGCGATACTCGAAGACAAGGGAAATCCAGCCACACCCACGCAACACCATCGCGCACAACAGAGTCGCAGGAACAGCACGGAGCCGCAGGGAAAGCGAGGCCGGGCCGGCAGCGAACGACGCAATGGGGGTGCGATCGTGCACGACGAATTCCTGTGCCATGTCACCGCGTACGGCATATGCGACGGCAGGCGTGTCGGCGTACCGCTGGGAACCTATCGCGCGCCCACGCTGGCGCTCGCCCTGTGGTGGATGCGGGATCGCGCCGCCTGGATGGCCGACCGGCTGGACCCCCAGCCCGACGACCCGCACATCCCGCCCAACGCGATCGCGCCGATGGCCGACAGCGCTCCGGACGTGCCGGGCGTCCTGCGGTCGTGGTGCGGCGACACTGCTCAACAGCAGCTGGTGGCCGAGGAGTTGGCGGCCGGGAAACTCGTCCGGATCGCCACCAGCGACGACACCACCGAGTACGAGCTGATGGCGGAATCCGTGGACGCGCTGCGCATGCAGCGGACCCTCCCCGCGCTCGCCACGCCCGCGGCCTGATGTGCTGCTCGGCCGGTGGTGCCCGGCTCGCGCACCATCGGCCAGGCGCAAATTGGGCTGAATGGCTAGAATTCTGGCATGGCAGAGCGGCTGGGTACGCCGACTGCGCCCGAACTCGTCATCGAGACGGAGACGGGCTCCACGGTGATGACTCCGAGCCACGACTATCACGTCGGGCGCGACCCGCTGAGCGACATCGTCCTGGACGACGTCCGGGTCTCGTGGCATCACGCGGTGCTGCGGCCCGAGGCCGACCACTGGACCCTTGAGGACGAGAACAGCACGAACGGCACCTACGCCGACGGCCGCCGCGTCCACGAGTGGGGCGTCGGAGCGGGCAGTGTCATCCGCTTCGGCAGCGCTGCCGACGGCCCGCGCGCCGTCCTCGTCGAACGCCCGCCACCGGCTCCCGAACGGCCCTCCGCCGTCTCCGTGCCCGCCGCCACGGGCACCTTCAGACAGCCGACCACCGTACGGCCGCTGCCCGCCCGCACGGTCCGCATCGGCCGCGGCGGCGACAACGACCTCGTCGTCGACGACCTGATCGTCTCCCGCCACCACGCCGAGCTGCGGGCGCTGCCGGACGCGACGTACGAGATCGTCGACCTCGGCAGCCACAACGGCACCTTCTTCAACGGCCGGCCCGTGGCCCGGGCCCCGATCACGCCCGGTGACATCGTCGGCATCGGCCACTCCGCGTTCTGCCTGGTCGGCGACCAGCTTCAGGAGTACGTCGACACGGGCGAGGTGTCGCTCGACGTCCAGGGCCTCACGGTCGCCGTCGACCACGGCCGCAAAACCCTCCTCGACCAGGTGTCCTTCCCGGTGGGGGAGAAGTGCCTGCTCGCCGTCGTGGGGCCGAGCGGCGCCGGAAAGTCGACCCTGCTGAACGCCCTGACCGGGCAGCGCCCCGCTGACCGCGGCACCGTCCTGTACGACGGCCGCGACCTCTACCGCGACTACGCCGAGCTGCGCCAGCGCATCGGCCTCGTACCGCAGGACGACATCCTGCACGCCCAGCTCACCGTGCACAGGGCCCTGTCCTACGCCGCAGAACTGCGCTTCCCCCAGGACACCGCGAAAACGGAGCGCCAGGCGCGCGTCGAGGAGGTGGTCCGCGAGCTGGGCCTGGAACAGCGCGCGGGGCAGCCCATCCACAGCCTCTCCGGCGGCCAGCGCAAACGCGTGAGCGTGGCCCTGGAACTGTTGACCAAACCGTCACTGCTGTTCCTCGACGAACCGACCTCCGGCCTCGACCCGGGCATGGACCGCTCCGTGATGCACATGCTGCGCGGCCTCGCCGACGACGGCCGCACGGTCATCGTCGTCACCCACAGCGTGCTCAGCCTCGACGTCTGCGACCGCCTCCTGGTACTCGCACCCGGCGGCAAAGTCGCCTACTACGGACCGCCCGACGAGACGCTCGCCTACTTCGGTTACGAGCAGTGGCCGGAAGCCTTCGAAGCCTTCGAACGCGACCACGAACGCGACTGGGCGGGCCAGTACCGCAGCTCACCGCTGCACAAGCAGTACGTCGACAACTCGACGGCGCAGCCCCATCTGCCGCAGCCCGCCCGCGCCGCCGCCGTGGGGCCGCCCCACAAGGCGCAGAGCTGGGGCTCCCAGCTCGGCACGCTGGTGCGCCGGTACGCGGCGGCGCTCAGCGCCGACAGAACCTTCCTCGCCATCATGATCGCGCTGCCGTTCGTGATGGGTGCGATGGCCCGGGCCCTGGCGGGAAGCAAGCTGACGCAGGAGACGGCGATGAACGCGCTGCTCATCCTGTGCGTCGGTGGCGTTCTGACGGGTGCCGCGAACGCTGTACGCGAACTCGTGAAGGAACGGGTGATCTACCAGCGTGAACGGGCGGTGGGGCTGTCCAGATCGGCGTACCTGATGTCCAAGGTCGTCGTCCTCGGGAGCGTCACCGTGCTCCAGGCCGTCGTCCTGAGCCTCGTCGCCCTGCTCGGCGTCGACCTCAACGCGCCCGGCGGCAAAGGGGTGCTCTTGCCGCCGCTCGTGGAGATCACCGCGGCCGTCGCCCTGCTCGCCTTCACCGCGATGATGCTGGGTCTCCTCGTCTCCGCCCTGGTGCGCAAGGAGGAGGTCACGATGCCGCTGCTGGTGCTGCTCGCCATCGTCCAAGTGGTCTTCTGCGGCGCCCTGTTGAAACTGGACGGAGTGCCCGGCATCGAGCAGCTGTCCTGGCTGGTGCCCTCGCGCTGGGCGCTGGGCGCGATGGCGGGCACCATCGGGCTGGCCCGGATCGTGCCGGGAGACCTGACCGGTGACCCGCTGTTCCGGCACTCCGCGGGAGTCTGGCTGCTCAACATGGGCATGCTGGTCGTGCTCTGCGTCGTCTTCGGCTACGCGGTGGCACGCCTGCTGCGGCGGCACGAGCCCGCGGTCATGCGGAAGTAGGCGCGATGACGACTCCCGGCTTCCGCCCCACGCACGTCGTGCCCCAGGACGGCATGGCCGCCTGGGAGAGTCCGGACCCCTCGCGGCCCACGGTGCCGCTCGACGCACTGCTGCCCGTGCGGCTGCTCGACCGGCTCGGCGACTGGGCCCGGATCGCCTGTGCCAACGGCTGGTCGGCCTGGGTCGACGGCCGCCTGCTGGTCGCCGTACCGCAGGCGCCGCCCGCCGCGGGCAGCCCGCTCGCCCGCACCGCGGACCCGCGCCCGCTGCTGGCCCGCGTGGAGCAGGCACTCACCGGCTACCGAGGCGCGGCCGAGGACCTCGCCGCCGGACGGCTCGACGGGGAGTCCTTCCGGGCCCGCACCCGCGGGCAGCGGGTCGGGGTGATCGTCGACGGGGAGTCGCTCTGGCTGTACGACGCCGACCACGAGCGCTGGGTGTACTGCGACGGCACCCGGCTGAGCACGTACGCCTCCACCGGGGACCCGGCGGCGGGTACGCCGGAACCGGGCGGCGACGAGCCCGAGCCCCCACCCGAACGTCACGAACCCCAGCACTTCGCGGAGGAGCCGGCGCCAGGCGGTCACGACCCGACACGTGTCGTGCAGGAGGCGGAGGTCGCCCCCGGTGGTCATGGCCCGGAGCGCCTCGTGCAGGAAGCGGCTCCCGGTGATCATGAGGCGACGCAGCTCGTCCAAGAGGCCGACCCGGACGGTCAGGATCCGACACGGCTCGTCCCGCGCGTGCCGGACGAGCCGGGGGACCGGTGATGGACGGCGGGGAGCGGCACGACACGAGCCTGTACTCGGGACGCCCCTCCGACCTTGTCGGCCGGCAGATCGCGAGCTACCGGATCGAGCGCGAGATCGGCCGCGGCGGGATGGCGGTCGTCTACCGGGCCAGGGACCTGCGCCTGGATCGGGCCGTCGCGCTCAAGCTGCTCGCCCCGGAACTCGCACGCAACGACACCTTCCGGCGCCGCTTCACCCATGAGTCACGGGTGGCCGCGGCGATCGACCACCCCCACATCGTGCCGGTCTTCGAGGCGGGCGAGACCGACGGCGTCCTGTACATCGCCATGCGGTACGTCGCCGGGCTCGACCTGCGGCACCTTCTGGACCGCGAGGGCCCGATGCCGGTCAAGGTCGCCGCCCGTATCGCCCTCCAGGTCGCCTCCGCACTCGACGCGGCGCACGACCACGGCCTGGTGCACCGGGACGTGAAACCCGGCAACATCCTGGTGGCGGAGGGAACCGACAGCGACCACCCCGAGCACGTCTACCTCACGGACTTCGGTCTGACGAAGAAGTCGCTGTCGCTGACCGGGTTCACCAGCGTCGGCCAGTTCGTCGGCACGCTCGACTACGTGGCTCCGGAACAGATCTCGGGCAAGCCGGTGGACGGCCGGTGCGACGTCTACAGCCTCGCGTGCGTCGTCTACGAGTCGATGGCCGGGAAGCCGCCCTTCCAGCGCGAGGACGACATGGCGCTGCTGTGGGCCCACCAGTACGACGACCCGCCGCCGCTGAGCGCCAAGCGCCGTGACATCGCCGCCCCCGTCGACGCCGTACTGGCGAAGGCGCTGTCCAAGAGCCCCGACGACCGCTACGACTCGTGTCTCGCGTTCGTGACCGCACTGCGGGCCGCCGCGAGCGGCGCGAAGGACGCCGGGCACGAGCGGACCCAGGTGGATCCGGGGGCCGCCGGAACACCGGAGTACCCGGGGCCCCCACCCCAACCGCCCGGTTGGGCCCACCCGGTCTTCCCGCGTTAGACGGCGGCGGCCACCTCGCCCCGGCGGTGGACCCTGCTCGCCAGTGCGCCGCCGAGGAATCCGGTGACCAGTCCCCACAGCGCGGCGAGGCCGATCGCGGTCCACATCTCGGGTCGCAGGAGCAGCGATCCGGACAGGCCGCCGCCGAGGTCGCCGATGCCGAGCACGGACAGGCCGTAGTGCGCCGAGATCCGGCCGACGAGACAGATCATGAGCACCGTGAGCGCCAGCGCGATCGCCATGTGCAGGGCGTGCTGCCAGACACGCATCCGGGCGGGTGAACGGACGGCCATGAGGAACGCGGCGGCCAGCAGCAGGACCGCGTTGACGACCACCAGCCACCACACCCTGCCGTCGAAGTCGGCGAGGGTGCGCAGATTGAGCGTGGAGATGTCCGGGGTGCGCAGCACCTGGTCGAGGAGGTGCGGCATGGGCAGTCCGAAGGGTCCGTCCACGCGGCCGTTCCAGGTGGCGCCGAGTCCGAGTGTGAAGGTGAGCCAGACGAGGTTCGGCAGGCCGAGCAGGATCACGGCGAACGTCTCCGGGACGTGTCCGCGCGTCGCGGCCACCGCCAGCCCGGCGGCCAGCCCCAGCCCGACGTAGGTGAGCAGCAGCGCCACCATCGCGAAGGCGGCCGGTCGCACCGACTCCTGGAAGCGCAGTAGCCGGGCCGGCAGGGGCGCCCCGCGCGCGACCAGCAGGGCCAGGACCAGCACGCCCGCCAGCCACAGGACGCCGAAGGCCAGCGTCGGCGGCATGTCGGTCTCGAAGCCCACCTTCGGCGTGGCGCCGAGCAGGCCGCCGATGTCGCCGAGGGTTCCGTCGCCGAGCGACACCGTGAAGGTCTGGCGTGCCAGGAGTGCGACGGCGACGAGCGCCGCCAGCCACAACAGGGCGATCCGGGCGGCCCAGCCCGCCAGTTCGGCGGCGCCCGCCACGGCCCGGTGCCGCAGCGGGCGCAGGAACGCGGCGGCGATCACCAGGGATCCGACGAGCGTGACCGACAGCGGAATCACCGTCAGGCCCGCCTTGGTGCCGGCGACCGCCCCGGCATCGCCGGAGAGCTTCACGGTGCCGCCGACCGCCGTCACCACGGTGGCTGCGACGACGTGCGGGAAGGCGTTGTCCGGTAGGTCCGCGGCTCCGGCGGCCCACAGCCCGAGCCCGGCGACCACCCCCATGGCGATCACCCCGGCCAGTACGGCCGCGAGGGCCTGGACCCAGCCGTGGCGGGCAACTCCCTGGTCGGACGGTGTCTGGAGGCTCACGCTGCCACGCTAAGCACCGGTGAGGCGGTCCGCGCGCCGGGAGGGCCGACCGCGTCGGCTTGCGGGCGGCATGGGGCCGGAGCACACAATGGGTGCGTTGTGGAAGAAAGCGGCACAAAGCATCTGAAGTGCCGTGGGACCCTACACCGGGAAGAAGAACTCGTGAGCGTCGAACCGCCGTCATCAGGCCGCCCCACAGGACCGCCGTCGGGCCCCTTGTCAGGTCCGACCCAGCCCAGTCCCACACCGCCCAGCCCCACCCAGCCGAGCGGCCGAGCCCCGCTGGGCCCCCCGGACGGCGCGTCCGGCGCGGGCGACGACGGTGGCGCGGGCGGATCGGGCGGATCAGGCTCCGGACCCAGCGGTCCCCTCGGGCCGGGCGAACCGGGACAGGGTGCCGGCAAGGGGCCGGACCGCCCCTGGTGGAAATCGGCGCCGCGCGTCGCCCTGATCACCGCGGGCCTGGTCGCCGCGGTGACCATCGGCGTAGTCCTGACCAGCTCCGACGACAGCGGCACGAGCGCCAAGGGCGGCGAGGTGTTCCTGCAGTCCGCGAGCAAGTCGGGGCCCGACCCGTTCACGGAGTCGACGGCACGCGACAGTTCCACCGCCCCCCAGACCCCCACGGCCACCCACACCTCGGAGTCCGCCAACGTGACACGCGGCGTGGACGGTTCCGCGCCCGGCCTCTACGGCGGCACCCGCAAGGTCGCCAGCTGCGACGTCGAGAAGCAGATCAACGCGCTCAAGGCGGACCCGGCGAAGAACAGGGCGTTCGCGTCGGTCGAGGGAATCCAGCCCTCCTCCGTGCCCGCCTATCTGCGCTCGCTGACCCCCGTCCAGCTGCGCATGGACACCCGCGTCACCAACCACGGTTACCGCAACGGCGCCCCCACCAGCTACCAGGCGGTCCTGCAGACAGGCACCGCCGTGCTCGTCGACGACCGCGGTGTGCCCCGGGTGCGCTGTGCCTGCGGCAACCCGCTGCTGCCGCCGGTCGCGCAGCAGAGCACCCCCAAGCGGACGGGTGACTCGTGGCCGTCGTACCGGCCGCAGAACGTCGTGGTCGTCTCGCCCGCGGTCACGGTCATCAACGTGTTCGTGATCTACGACCCCGACCACGACGACTGGTTCACCCGCCACCACGGCGACACCGGCAAACACGACCAGAAGACGGACCCCCCGGCGAAGCCGTCCCCGTCGGTGAGCGTCTCCTCCCCGACCCCGAGCTCTGCGACCCCCAGCTCTCCGTCGCCGAACTCCCCCTCGCCGTGCGTGTCCGCACCCACCGGTACGCCGTCGAAGGCACCGCCGAGCGGTTCCCCGAGCGGCGCCCCGAGCACGTGCCCGCCGGCCCCGTCCTCCTCGTCGCCGACCCCGTCGCCGTCCCAGTCGACGTCGCAGCCCCCGACGACAGGACCGGCATACCCGCCGTCACCACCCGACAACGTCTCCTCCGGTACGACGGCGCAGTCGGCGTCGACCGGCTCCGGGCCGGAGTCGTCCGATACGAACCCTGGACTGTGACGACTGTGACAGCGGGACCGTGACGCAGAGTTCCACAGGATGCGGTTCGCGACCGTCGGTGCTTGCGGTCGCGGCCACTCGGCGGAGGGCCCAAACGTGGACGAGAGCCGACTCACCGAACAGGAATGCCTCGACGTACTGGCCTGCGCTTCGGCCGCACGGCTGGCGGTCACCCGGCGCGGCTACCCGTACATCGAACTCGTCGGCCTCGTCGACCTGGACGGCGAACCGGTCGTGCTGCTCCCCGAGACCAGTGTGATCAAGCACCTGCTGTCCGCCGTGGTCTCCCCACGGCGCCTCGTGGTGCTCCAGACCGACGACCTTGCCGACTCCCGCCAGTCGGTCCGCAGCGTCACCGCCCTCGCCCGCCCCCGCTGGGTCGTCGACCCCGGGGGCGTGAGCGCATGCCACCGTGCGGCCGCCATCCGGGGGATCGCCGTCACCGCCGACACATGGTTCCTCGCCCTCACCCACCCCACACTGGTCGGTCGCCGGGTTCCCCTGCGCGAGGTCCGGCTCAGGGGCGCTCCCGTGGCCGTGCGCCCGGTGGCAGGCCAAGTCCTCGGCGAGGGAGAGCAGTAGACCGGAAGCGGTGCAAACCTACGGTTGCCCGAGGGGGAGTTGTCCCGCCGGAGCGGAGTACGGTCGAGGCCTGGAGCGGGACGGCCGCCTGGTCGTGGTTGTCGGAGAGGCAGGGCCGTCCCGGCGCGCGAGGAGTGGTGCTCCCCTCCTCACTTCTCGCGCGGTTGTCCTCCTCGGTGGCGAGGAGCGGGAGTTCTCGCCACGCTCCCGGAGGGCGAGGTTGGAGCCGCGCGGTCGGCGGTGCGGCTCCAACTGCCTTCCGTACTTCACCGAGAGCGGAACGCCGATGCCTTCCGCTGCGGCCCGGTGCTTCTAGGCTGAGGGGGTGAGCAACCAAGCGCCGAACGAAGCCCGCGTCATTCCACTGCGCCCGGCGTCCGCGCCGAGTCCGGCCACCGCTCCGGCACGCGCGCCGCAGCGTCCTCGGCCGCTGCTCGCACCGCGGCAGATGCCACCGGCCCCCGCGGAGAAGGAGCCCCTGTGGCGGGACCTCGTGGGTGACGTCCTTCGACGCGAGCGGCTGGCCCAGGAGCGCACGCTCAAGGACGTGGCCGAGGAGGCCCGGATCTCGATGCCCTACCTGTCGGAGCTGGAGCGCGGCCGCAAGGAGGCCTCCTCGGAAGTCCTCGCGGCCGCCGCGCGCGCTCTCGGCCTCGGGCTCCCCGACCTGCTGTCGCTGGCCCAGGACGAGCTCACGCGACTCGCCCGGCTGCGGCGTCCGGACCGTGGGCGCGCCGCGTCCACTCCGCGGTACGACGGGATGTGCCTGGCGGCCTGAGCGGCCCGCGGCCGGTCCCGCCCGGGCGCCGTCGGGCGCCTCGGGGGGATCAGGCCGTCACGAGCCGTCGGCTGACCACCTCGTCGGCCAGCCCGTAGGCCACGGCCTCCTGCGCGGTGAAGATCTTGTCGCGGTCCATGTCCGCGCGCAGGGTGCCCACGTCATGGTGCGTGTGCCGGGAGAGAACCTCCTCGACCTGCGTGCGGATCCGCAGCATCTCCTTGGCCTGGAGGGTGAGGTCCGAGACCGTGCCCTGCCGACCGCCGCTGGCCGGCTGGCCGAGCAGCACCCGCGCGTGCTCCAGCACGAACCGTCGCCCGGGATCGCCCCCGGCCAGCAGTACCGCCGCCGTGGAGGCCGCCTGTCCGACGCAGAACGTGGAGATCGGCGCTTGGACGTACGTCATCGTGTCGTAGATCGCCATGAGTGAAGTGAACGAGCCACCGGGCGAGTTGATGTAGATCGCGATCTCGCTCTCCGGACTCGACGACTCCAGATGGAGGAGTTGCGCGATGACGACATTGGCGACCCCGTCGTCGATCTCCGTGCCGAGGAAGATGATGCGCTCGGACAGCAGCCGGCTGAAGACGTCGTAGGACCGCTCGCCCTGGGGAGTCCGCTCGACGACGTTCGGAATCGTGTACGTACCCATGTCAGAGCCCCATCCGTCGTCGTGACGCGGCCGGGCGGACGTCGTCGAGCGACTCCACGACCCGGTCCACCATGCCGTACTCCATGGCCTGTTCGGCCGTGAACCAGCGGTCGCGGTCGCCGTCCTGGGAGATCGTCTCCTCGCTCTGGCCGGTGTGTTCCGCGGTGATCCGCTCGATGGCCCTCTTGGTGAACTCCAGGTTCTCCGCCTGGATCTCGATGTCGGCGGTCGTCCCGCCGATCCCCGCCGACGGCTGGTGCATCATGATCCGCGCGTTCGGCAGCGCGAAGCGCTTGCCATGCGTGCCCACACTCAGCAGGAACTGGCCCATGCTCGCCGCGAACCCCATGGCGAGCGTCGAGACGTCGTTGGGGATCAGTCGCATCGTGTCGTAGATCGCGAGACCCGCGGTCACCGATCCGCCCGGACTGTTGATGTACAGGCTGATGTCCGTCCGCGAGTCCTCCGCCGACAGCAGGAGCAGCTGGGCACAGACCCGGTTGGCGGAGACCTCGTCGACCTGGGTGCCGAGCAGGACGATCCGCTGTGCGAGCAGTTGTGCGGCCAGATGGTCGTCGAAGCGGGTCGCGGCGGTGTCGCCCTCTTCGGCCCGCGGGGCGCGGCCCGGATCCCAGCCTGTGATGAGTGGAGTCATCGGTCCTCCTCGTGGTGGTGCGGCCGGCTCGCCGCGTTCTCCACTCTCGACCCGAACGCGCCTGTGCCCGGGCTTTCTCGGCCCGCAGCAGATTCGCCACGGGCAGACGTTGTCCTGGCATGAAACCCCGGCTCCGACGGGCACAGGGCGAGGCGGCCCCGGCCGCCCGTTCTGCGCCGATCCGGGGTGATCGGTACTGTCGGAACTGATCGCCGCGAGCATCCCCCGGCCACGGAATCCGGGCGGCCGAGCGGAGGGAGGCAGGCTGCCATGACCGCGATCTCCCTGAAATCCGCGCCGGCGCGGGAAGGGCTCACCCTCCCGTACGCCGAAGCGGGCGACCCCGTGGGCACACCGGTCGTCTTCGTGCACGGACTCGCGGACTCCTGGTGGTCCTTCGAGCCCCTGCTGAGGCGGCTCCCCGCGTCCCTGCACGGCTATGCGCCCACCCAGCGGGGCCACGGCGACGCCGACCGCCCTGCCGACGGCTACACGCCCGACGACTTCGCCGCCGATCTCGTCGCCTTCCTCGACGCCGTCGGCATCCACCGCACGATCCTGGTGGGTTCCTCCAGCGGCGGCGTGAGCGCCCGGATCGTCGCGGGCAGCCACCCGGACCGGATCTCCGGGCTGGTGCTGGTCGGGGTCCCCGCCACCCTCGCGGACAAGCCGGCGGTGACCGCTGTGCGCGAGAGCGTCGAAGGCCTCTCGGACCCCGTGCCGCGCGAGTTCGTCGAGGAGTTCCTCGCGGGCATGGTCGACCGGCCGATCGCCCGCGGATTCGTCGAGACGCTGGTCGAGGAAGGCCTCAAGCTTCCCGCGTACGTCTGGCAGGAGACCGTCCGCGGACTGCTGGAAGCCGACCTCCGCGCCACACTCGCGGGCATCCTGGTGCCGACCCTCGTCATCTGGGGCGACCAGGACGGTTTCCTGCCCAGAGACGACCAGCAGACCATTCTGGACGCCGTCCACGGAGCGCGACTGCTCACCTACGAAGGCGTCGGGCACGTCGTCCACTGGGAACAGCCCGAACGCGTCCTCGCCGACATCGCCGCCTTCGCGGCCCGAGGCGCCGAGAACACATGACGCGCCACCGATGAGTTTCGGGTCGACGACCGGTCGACAGAGATGACGACGTACCCCACCCGAGGAGGAATCGATGCCCGCCGACGGATTTACCACATGCCTGTGGTTCGACGGACAGGCAGAGGAAGCCGCCCACTACTACGTGTCGATCTTCAAGAACTCCGAGCTCGGCCAGGTCGGCCGCTACACCGACGCCGGCCCCGGCCCGGCCGGCTCCGTGGTGGCCGTGGAGTTCGTGGCCAACGGGCAGAAGTTCGTGGCCCTGAACGGCGGCCCGCAGTTCACGTTCGACGAGGCCATCTCCTTCCAGATCTACTGCGCGGACCAGGAAGAAGTCGACTTCTACTGGAACAAGCTCACCGAGGACGGCGGCAACCCCGGCCCGTGCGGCTGGCTGAAGGACAAGTTCGGCCTCTCCTGGCAGGTCATCCCGGCCAGGCTCCTGGAGATGATCGCCGACCCGGACCCGGAGAAGGCGACCCGCGCCAGCCGGGCGATGCTCCAGATGTCCAAGCTGGACCTCGCCGCCCTGGAGAAGGCGTACGCGGGCGAGTGACGTGCCGGCACGGCGGGCCTGCCTGCCCCCACCCCAGCCGGGGTCAGGGCAGGCGGGCCGCTGCGCAGCGCCGCGTACGCGTGCTGTGCGTCACGTTGCGGACAGCGAAGACTGCCGCGCCGGCGGCGTTCGTCCGGTGCATAGGGTGTGCGCATGATCGAGGTACCAGACGCGTTCGCGCGGAGCACCGTCGAGCGCGAAGGGGAACCCGGGGCGCAGTGGCTTGCCGAACTGCCCGGGATCGTGGACGAGTTGCTGGAGCGTTGGGGGTGCGTGCCGGACGGCGCGGTCATGCACGGGGGAGTCGGGGTCATCGTCCCGGCGCGGCGGCAGGGCGATGGGCCCGCCGTGCTGAAGGTGTCGTTTCCGCATCCCGGCAACGTCCATGAGCCGGACGCGTTCGCAGCGTGGGGCGGGCGTGGGGCCGTGTTCCTGCACGAGCGGGACGACCGGCGCTTCGCGATACTCCTGGAGCGGGTCCGGACGTCGACCCTGGCGGAGGTCGACGACAGCGACGCGGTGGCACGGGTCGCCGGGCGGATCAACCGCCGACTGGCCGTCCCGGCGCCGGCCGACCTGCCCCGGTTGTGCGCACAGGCCGACGCCTGGGAGGAGCAACTGCACGAGAACGCGGAGGAACTGACGCACACGATGTCGCGTCGCGCGGTGGACGCCGCCGTCGCGACCGTCCGCGAACTGGGCCGCACCCAGCCGGACACTCTCGTCCACGGCGACCTGCACGCCCGCAACATCCTGCGCGCCGACCGGGAGCCGTGGCTGGCCGTCGACCCCAAGGGCTACGTGGGAGATCCCGCGTACGACGGCGGCACGCTGCTCAAGTCGCGCGCGCTGACGCTCCTTGAGGCGGACGACCTGAGCAAGGCGGTTCACCGCGTCATCGACGTCTTCGCCGAGGCGGCGGAGGTCGAGCGCGAACGCGTCCGGCGTTGGGCTCAGTTGCACGCCGTCGAGGCGGCGGTCTGGGGCCGCCGACACGGATTCCGGGTGGCTCGCGGCGGAGCACGCCTGGACTGGCTCATCACGTTCGTCGACCAACTGGCAGACCTGCTGACGGAGTGAACGCTCAGAGCCTCCGGCAGCCCGTGGCAAAAGAAAAAGGGCACAGAAGTAACTCCTCCGTTCCCTCTTCAACGTATAGCGCACCGGGGGGCTTGCGGCAAGACCCCCGTTGTGCCGCAGAATCATCGGCCGAGGCCAGAACCTGCGGGAATGAGGGGTTTGCGATATGCGTGTGGTGTTGTCGGTGTGGGGATCGCGCGGGGACGTCGAACCACTGGTGGGACTCGCGGTGCGATTGCGCGAACTCGGCGCGGAAGCGGTGGTGTGCGCTCCGCCGGACGAGGAGTTCGCGGCGCTGCTTGCCGGTGCCGGCGTGGAACTGGTGCCGCTCGGCCCGTCGGTGCACTCGATCGTCGCCGGCCCGAAGCCACCGACGGCTCAGGACGCGTTTCGCCTCGCGCCCGAGTTGGTCGCTGCGCGGTTCGAGACGCTCACCGCGGCGGCCGCGGGATGCGACATGCTGCTGGCGACCGGCCTGATGCCGGCCGGCGCGCGGGACGTGGCCGAGAAACTGGGCATCCCCTACGTGTTCGCGTGCTTCCACCCGATCGGACTGCCCTCGCGGAACTTCCCTCCCGGGGCGCGGCCGGGCACACCGTCCCCACAGGACGAGACGGACCTCAAGGTGCTGTGGGAGCAGGACGCCCAGCGCGTGAACGCCCTGTACGGGGAGGCGCTCAACCGTCACCGGGCGGCGATCGGGCTGCATGCGGTGGACAACGTCCGTGACCATGTCTTCACCGGCCGGGGGTTGCTGGCGGCGGACCCGGTCCTGGGCCCGTGGCAGGAGCTGACCGATCTCGAGCTCGTGCAGACCGGCGCGTGGATCCTGCCGGACGAGCGCCCGCTCCCGGCCGAGCTGGTGGAGTTCCTGGATGCCGGCGCCCCGCCGGTGTACGTGGGCTTCGGCAGCATGGCCTCGCACACCCCGAAGGACATCGCCCGGGTGGCCATTGAGGCGAGCCGTGCGCAGGGTCGCCGCGTCCTCCTCGCCCGTGGCTGGGCCGGCCTGGCCCCGATCGACGACCGCGAAGACTGCTTCGTCGTCGGCGAGGTCAACCAGCAGGCACTGTTCCGCCGGGTGGCCGCCGTCGTTCACCATGGCGGCGCGGGCACCACCACGACGGCTGCCCGCGCAGGCGCGCCCCAGGTGGTGGTGCCCCAGATCGCGGACCAGCCGCACTGGGCCGCGCGGGTGGCCGAGCTGGGCATCGGCGCGGCACACGACGGTCCGAGCCCGACCCTCGACTCCCTGTCGGCCGCGCTCACAACGGCGCTGGGCCCCGCGACCCGGGCACGGGCGAAGGCGGTGGCCGGCACGATCTGCACGGATGGTGCGACGGTGGCCGCGCAACTGCTGCTCGACATGGCCGGCAAGGGGCGGGCGCCAGGGGCCGCGTGAACCATCCGCGATCGTCGCGCCGTGGGCGGGCGCCCTGTCCTCGGACGGCCCGTCAGCGGATGTGGTCGGCGATGGTCTTGGTGATCGCCCGGGTGATGCGCAGGATTCCGGGGGAGCGGACCGGGCACGGCCTGGGCGTCGAAATGGTGGGCGCCAGACAGAAGTGCAGGTAGTCGTCGTCGCGGTGCAGGGTGGTGCGGTCACGGCTCGGCTGGGTGCAGTACGCGGGATGATCGTGCTCGTACGCGGTGCACGGCAGGTACTGCGCCCAGGTGTAGCGAGCCGAGGTGGGGCTGACCGCCTTGCCCGCGTCGGCCAGCAGGTCTCCGGAGGCGCCGGCCTGCAGCTCGTAGAGCGCGTTCACTTCGCGCACGCGTTCAGGGGTGATCGGGTCCGGCCCCTGCAGCACCCACACGATCCGTGGCCGTTTCGCACCGCCCGCCTGCCCGATCTGCTCGGTCAGCTTCTTCATGTCGGCGGTGTACCGGGTGAAGTAGTGGTGCCGGTCGGCGTTGTACGTGATTCCGTCCATGCAGGGCGTGTAGCCCCAGGAGTTGCCCCAGAACTGCAGCACCACGAAGTCCGGCCGCAGCGAGCGCACCAGGGCGGCCGCCTTGTCCGCGGGCGGGACCAGTGACTTCGTCGCCGTGCCCTCCAGGTAGTCGCACAGGGTGGTGCCCGAGTACGGCGCACTGGTGTACCGCGCGTGGACCTTGTCCCGCAGCGACTTCCCGAGGACCTTCTGGTTCTCCATGGCGAGAGAGTCCCCGAGGTAGAGCACGGTGGGCGCGTTGGCGGAGACGTCCGTGGCGCCCGCGGAGGCGGCCGGTCGCTGGTGCGTGGTCGTCGACGGGGACCCCGAAGCCCCGGGTACCGCCGGAGCGGGCGGCGAGGCCTCGGGCCCCGACGCCGGGTCACCGCACGCGCCGAGCAGCAGCCCGGCCAACAACAACCCCACGATCCACGGCTTCCGCATGCCGCAACTCCCGCCCCGCCCGCCGAAAGGGCTCCCCAGGCAAGCACAGCGCGGTACAAGGGGGAAGACCTGTGTCGGCCACACACCCCCTAGGCAGGAGCAGACCCTCGGCCGAGCTGGGCGCCGTCCCCCTCCAGCAACTCCAAGAGGTCCGCCAAGGGCAGCGGCTTCGCGAGATGGGCGTCGAAGCCGGCCGCGCGCGACTGGCCCTGGTCGCTGCCGCGGCTGAAGCCGGAGACCGCGATGAGGCGGAGCTCGGCGCCGTGCGGGCGGGACCGGATCTCGCGGGCGACCGCATAGCCGTCGAGGTCCGGCAGGCCGAGGTCGCACAGGACGACGTCGAAGAGGTGGGACTCGGTCGCGGTGAGGGCGTCGGCGCCGGTGTGGACGGCCGTGACGTGGTGGCCCTGTCGCTCCAGGAGGGTGCGGTAGGTGGTCGCCAGGTCCGTGTTGTCCTCGACGATGAGGATGGCGAGGCGGCGTGGGGCGCGGCGGGCGGCGCGCGGCAGCCTGGGAGGCGGTGAGTCGGCCGCGGCCAGGGGGAGCAGGACGGTGAACAAGGCGCCGGTTCCCGGACCGCGGCTGTGCGCGCTGATGCGCCCGCCGTGGAGTTCGACGACGGTCCGGACGACGGACAGGCCGAGACCCAGACCCTCGGGGGTGCTGGGACCCGCCGGAGCCGCCCGCATGAAGACGCCGAACAACTCGTCGGCCTGCCCCGGTTCGAAACCGATGCCGTCGTCCTCGACGGTGAGCCGGGCCTGTCCGCGGGCCGTCGAAAGACGGGCCGTCGCGTGGCCGCCCGGCAGCGTGTACTTGAGCGCGTTGGACAGCAGGTTCGTCAGCACCTGGGCCAGCCTGAGCCGGTCACCGTCCACGAGCACCGGCTCGGCGGGCAGTTCGACGACGAGCGTCCGGTCCTCCTGCCCGAACAGACGGCTCAGGTCGGTACAGGCACTGTCGACGACGGTCCGCAGGTCGGCCCGCTCCCGCACCAGCTCCAGGCGGCCGGTCAGGGCCCGGGTACCGTCCAGCAGGTCGTTGCTCATCCGCACCAGCGTGCCCAGCTGCCGTTCCAGGACGGACAGTGCCGGGTGCCCGTCCGGCAGGTCGAGGGCGAGCAGTTCGGTGGCCGCTGTGGCGGCGGCGAGCGGATTGCGCAGCTCGTGCGAGAGCGTGGCGATGAACCGGTCCTTGGCCTGCTGCTCCTCCCTCAACTGCCGCCCCGCCTCGTCGAGTTCCGTGTTGGCGCGACTGAGCTGCTCGTTGACCTCGCGGATCTCCCGGGCGCGCACGAAAAGATCGATCTCCATGCCGTCCGCGCGGGTCTGCGCCTCGGCGACCGCTCGCTCCTGCTCCCGCTCCGCCCGGTGCAGCCGTACGAAGTCGGTGACGTCCTCGACACGGTGGATGATGTGCGACACCCGACCGTCGCCGTCCAGCACCGGCGAGTTGACGGGACTCCAGTAGCGCTCGGCGAAGCCGCCCCCCTCGCCCGTGGGGATGTCGTAGCGCTGGAGCGCCATCGTGTCCGCGCGGCCGGTGGCGACCACGGTCTCCAGGGAGCGGCGCAGATTGCGCACTCCGTCGGCCGCGGGGTCGTCCGGGTTGTCGGGGAACACCTCGAAGATGCGGCGCCCGACGATGCCCCGCTGTGTGCGTGTGGCCGTGAGGTAGGCGCGGTTGACCTCCACGATGGTGAAGTCGGGTGCCAGGATCAGCAGCGGGGAGGCCGTCGAGTCGAACAGGCGCCGGAAGTCCGGGGTGGGGTGGTGAGTGTTCGCGGACATGGCGGCCCTCAGGGATCGAGTCGGTAGCCGTAGCCGCGCACCGTGGTGATGCGCGGTGCGGGTGTGGGCAGGCCGGTGAGTTTGCCGCGCAGCCGGTAGACGTGTTCGACGACGGTCGCCGGCTGCTGCCAGGACACGCCCCAGATCTGCTCCAGGAGCTGTTCGGAGGAGAAGACCCGGCCGGGGGCGCGGGCCAGCAGCTCCAGCAGCGCGTACTCCTTGGGGCGCAGGGTCAGCAGGGCGCCCGCGACATCGGCCCGGCGGGCCGCGGTGTCGACGCGCAGTGCGCCCACGGCGAGAATCTCCGTGCTCTCCGGCGGCTGGGAACGGCGCAGCACGGCACGGATCCGCGCTACGAGCTCCCGCTGCGAGAAGGGCTTGACGAGATAGTCGTCCGCTCCGATCTCCAGCCCCGCGACCCGGTCCGCCTCCTCGCCGCGCCCGGTGACGACGATCACCGGCAGTCGGCTGATCGAGCGCAGCGCCCGCAGCAGGTCCAGGCCGCTGCCGTCCGGCAGCCCCAGATCGAGTACGGCCAGATCGATGCCGCCCTCGTGCATCACGGCCTTCCCGGCGCGCGCGTCGATCGCCCAGGTGACGGCGAAGCCCGCACGCTCCAGATAGGAACGGCACATCAGTGCGAAGTCGGGGTCGTCCTCGATCAACGCGAGGTGAGTCCGCATCGCTCACCGCCCGGTCCCGGTGCCGCTCCCACGTTGTTGCGCTGGTGAGCGGGCGTTGATCTCCCGACCATGTGGCGAAGGTAGAACAGAAGCAGCCCACGGTTCAAGGGGGAGCCGCGCAGGGGGAGTTCCGGAGCGGGCTCGTGCGGTGCGGGGACACAGATCACCGCACGAGCCCGCTGCGGGACTGGCTGCCCGGCACTTCCGGGCCGACGGTGACCGCACCGCGTACGGCCGGCACGCCTGCGCGCCGCTCACGGACGGGACGGATCACCAGTTTGAGCGAGCACGCTTTGGCGCCGGTCACGGGGACGACCTGGCCTCCGCCCGGCGGCCGCGCTCGGCTGTACGCGGCGGACGCGGTGCTGGTCGTGGCGCTGCAGGGCGATGTCGACCTTGCGGCCACCCTCTCCGTACGCCCCTGGCTGGACTCGGTCGCCGCGCTGCGCGCGCCCGGCTACGTCGTAGACCTTCGGGCGGTCACCTTCATCGACAGCACCGGTCTGAGCATGGTGCTGGGCTTGCGCCGCCGCGTCACCGAGGCACGCGTGCCGTTCGGCCTGGTGTGCGCGACGCGCATGCGCCGACTGCTGGTCGCGCACGGCACCTTGGAACTGCTCCGCCCTTCAACCACACTGGACGAAGCCTTGGCGGACGTCACCCGCACGGGGGAGAACCGCCACGCATGAGAGCGGCACCCCGTCCTCGCCCGGCCGAGGCGCAGGTCCCGCCGGGAGGAGCGCAAGGTGGACCCGACAGAACGAGCGCTCGACGCGGCCATGACGATCGACGGTGCGCTCGGCGCGGCCGTAGTGGACTATCTCAGCCGCGTGACCCTGGGGGTACGCGGCGGAATGAGCGGCTTCGACCTGCACAAGGCGGGAGAGGTGGATACCGATGTCGTACGGGCCAAACTGCACGCCCTGACCGTCCTCGGCTATCCCGTCGACAGCCTGGAGGACATCCTGGTGACGCTGACCGACGAGTACCACATCATCCGCCCCGTCTCCCTGCGCAAGCTGCAGGGCATCTACCTTTATCTGATCCTGGACCGCCACCGAGCATCGCCGGCCGAGGCGCAGCGCCGGCTGCGCCGGATCGAGTCCTTCTGGGAGCTGTGAGCCCCCGGGCGCCTCACCCTTCGGGACGCGGGCGGATGCGGGCCGCGAGCACCGCGACGTCGTCCTCCGCACGGTGGGCGTCGAGCCGGACCAGGAGCCCGTCGAGCAGCTCGTCGACGCTCGCCTCCGGTGGCAGCCGCAGACCGGCCAGCCGCGCCAGCGAGACGTCGATGTCCTCGCCGCGCCGCTCCACGAGACCGTCGGTGAACATCACCAGCGTGTCGTCGGGTGCGAGCGTGAGGGCGGTCGAGGTGTAGCCGCCCACCCCGGTGCCCAGCGGGGGCCCGACCGGCATGTCCAGCAGTTCGCCGGTGCCGTCCCCGGCGAAGACGACCGGCGGCAGATGACCGGCGCCGGCGAGCAGGGCCGTGCCGCGCACCGGGTCGACCTGAACCAGCAGACAGGTGGCCGGGCGACGGGTGCCGTCGTCGGACACTGCGGCGTCCAGCCGCCGCAGTACCCGGTGCGGCGGCAGGTCCGTCGACGCCACGTAGCGCAGCATCGAGCGGTAGGCGTTCATGTCCACCGCCGCGTCCAGACCGTGCCCCATGACGTCCCCCACCACCAGCAGCGTCCGCCCGAAGTGCAGTCGCACGGTCTCGAACCAGTCCCCGCCGACGAGCGTTCCGCCGCCGGCGGGCAGATAGCGGGTCGCGAGCGTGAGGTTCGGATGGGGCCGGCCCGGCTCGGCCAGCAGGGCTCGCTGAAGGTCCAGCACGGTGCCGCGCAGGGCGTTGTGGCGGCGCGCGTGGCCCAGGTGGACGGCGGCGAGCCGGGCCGCGCGGTGCACGGTGGACGTCTCCCGGGCCGTGAAGGCAGGACCGTGCCGGACGGCCACCAGCACCCCGTACAGCCTGCCGTGTGCCGACAGCGGGACCGTGATGACCTGGCGGGCGACACGGCCGGACAGGTCGAGGGGGGCGGCAATGGGACGACCTTCGTACAGCGCCCGTACGGTCAGCGGTCGCGCGCCCTGTGCGCTCCACGACCTCAGCAGTTCACCGGGCCCGGCGGCGGCGATCCGCGACAGCGGCGGGCCGGGCGCGGGCGGTCCCGCCGGGATGTCCTCCGGCAGCAGATCCACCGCCGCGGCATCGCACCCGTGCCGGCACACGAACGCGGCCAGCTCCTCGCACGTGGTCCGCTCGTCCAGTCCGGTGCCGATCGACTCGATGGCATCCTCCACCGCGTCCAGCGGCGCCCGCGCACCCGGGGGCTCCTCACCGCCTCGGCCCGACATGCCACCTCCACCGCGTCACACGCCTGGATCCATCCACGCACGCGGGCGGCGGGCCCGCACCCGCGCGGCGGCTCGGTCAGTGCACCGGCGGCAGGTCGTTCACCAGCACGGCCGCACCGTCGAAGCGGCCGGCCTTGAGGTCCCGCAGCGCGTGCTGGGCTTGCGCCAGCGGGTAGACGTGCGTCGTGGCCCGTACGCCGTGCCGCGCGGCGAGTCGCAGGAACTCGCGCCCGTCCTCGCGGGTGTTGGAGGTGACGCTGCGCAGCTCCTTCTCGTAGAACAGCTCTCGCTCGTAGTGCAGCGGCGGAGTGTCGCTCAGGTGGATGCCCGCGACGGACAGGACGCCGCCCCGGTCGAGGGCCCGCAGCGCGAGGGGAACCAGGTCCCCGACCGGAGCGAACAGGATCGCGCTGTCCAACGGCTCAGGAGGCGCGTCGTAGGCTCCGCGGGCCGAGGCGGCGCCGAGTTCCAGCGCGAGCCGCCGCGCGGCCGGGTCCCGCGTCAGGACGTGCACGGTGGCTCCCTGCGCGAGTGCCAGTTGCGCGCACAGATGGGCGCTGCCGCCGAAGCCGTACAGCCCGAGCCGGCCGCCCGGCGGCAGCGCGGCCCGGCGCAGTGCGCGGTAGCCGATGATGCCCGCGCACAGCAGCGGGGCCAGGGCCACCTCGTCGACGTCGTCCGGCAGCGGGTGGGCGAAATCCGCGGGCACGGTCGTGTACTGCGCGTATCCCCCGTCGGCGTCCCAGCCGGTGTACTCCGACGCGGGGCAGAGGTTCTCGGCCCCGCGCACGCAGTACGCGCAGGTCCCGCAGGTACGGCGCAGCCAGGCGACGCCCACCCGGTCGCCGATCGCGAAGCCGCTGACGGCCCCGCCCCTGGCCACCACCACGCCCACGACCTCGTGCCCGGGTGTCACTCCGGGCCGGTGCACAGGCAGGTCGCCCTCGCTGATGTGCAGGTCCGTGCGGCACACCCCGCAGGCGAGGACGTGCACGAGAAGCTCGCCCCGCCGCGGCGTCGGCAGGGGCTTCTCGACGAACCGCAGCGGATTCCGCTCGACCGGTCCTGGCTCGGCCACGGCCCACGCGCGCATCATCCTGACACCGTCCTGTCGACGACCGTGAAGCTCCCGGAGTTCCAGTCTCGTGCAGGTTCACTGCTCGGCGCGCGGTACGGACGAAGGCTGGCTAGCGTGGCTCGCGCAACCAGTCCGTCGAAGCGGAGAGAGTCGAACGCCATGGCAGTACGACCTGAGGGAACGCCCTGTTGGGCCGACGCGATGTTCAGTGACGTCGAGGGCGCCAAGAGTTTCTACGGTGACGTGCTCGGCTGGACCTTCGGCGAGGCGTCGTCGGAGTACGGCAACTACACGCAGGCGTACGCGAACGGCAAGGCGGTCGCTGCCGTCGTCCCCCCGATGCCCGGGCAGGAGGGCCAGTCCGCCTGGTGCCTGTACCTCGCGTCGCCGGATGCCGGGGCCACCGCCGCGAAGATCCGGGACAACGGCGGCGAGGTGCTGATGGAACCGATGAAGGTCGGCGACTTCGGCTCCATGCTGCTGGCCCGTGACCCTGGCGGTGTCGTCTTCGGCGTATGGCAGGCCGGCGTCCACGAGGGCTTCGAGGCGCAGGCCGTGCCGGGCGCGTACTCCTGGGCCGAGGTGTACACCCGTGAGCCCGAGAAGGCGGACGCCTTCTTCCCCGCCGTCTTCGGATACGGCGAGAAGCAGATGGACGATGCCGCGATCGACTACCGTATGTACAACCTCGGCGAGGACACCGTCCTGGGGCGCATGAAACTCACCGACGACTTCCCGCCCGAGGTACCGCCGTACGTCAATGTGTATTTTGCCGTCGAGGACTGCGACGCGGCGGTGGCGAAGGCGACCGAACGCGGGGCCGTGGTGCGCTTCGGCCCCACGGACAGCCCGTTCGGCCGGTTCGCGGCGCTCAACGACCCGCAGGGCGCGGCGTTCTCCGTCATCGACATCACGACGACCCGGGGCGACATGCCAGGGTCCACCGACGTGTCCTGAACCCAGTCGGCGAAGTGCGGCGCACCCCAGGCGTGGGATGCGCCGCACTTCGTCGTGCGGGGCCACCCGGGCGACGCCCGCCGTGCAGGGCAACCGTGGGGCTGCGGCACTCGTCCCTCATGGTGGTCGCGGCAATTTTCCGGACAACTGAACCCCCCACGAGGATTGCGAGCGAAAGAGGTCGCATGCTCCGCATTCACTTCACCTCACACGACCTGCAGAACATTCGCATAGCCCGGCAGCCGGATCCCCTGTGGGAACTGATCTGCAGTGTCTGCCGGTTGGAAACAGGACAGGGACCGCTGGATTTCGGCCAATGGCGCCGGGCGGCCTTTGACCGGCTCTCCCGGGACTCCGTCGCGGGACGCGCCCTGCGCCCCCTGCGGGGACTGATCCCGGCGTCCGGCTACATCCCGGACTTCCTCACGCCACCGGTCACCGGCGGCGGACTGCAGGAGTGCCTGGACCAGGTGCGGCGCACTCCGCGGACGCAACTGGTCCACGAGATGAGCCGGCTGGCCGAGGCGCGCCCGGTCCCCAACTGGACCACCACCCTCGACAGGCCCGGCAGCGACACCCTCAAGTCCCTGGCGAACGCCCTCGGGATCTACTTCCGGGCCCTGCTGGAACCGTACTGGCCGCACATCCGCACCGCGGTCGGCAACGATGTCGGTCTGCGCTCGCGCACCCTCCTGGACGGCGGCACCCAGGCGCTGCTGGAGGGGCTGGGCCCGCTGGCCCGCTGGAACGCCCCGGTGCTCGAAGTGGACTACCCCACCGAGCGCGACCTCCATCTGGAAGGGCGCGGTCTGCTGCTCGTGCCCTCGTACTTCTGCTGGCGACGGCCCACCGCACTCGCGGACCCGGGCCTCGACCCGGTGCTCGTCTACCCGGTGGCGAAGACCCCCCTGACCGTCGTGTCCGGCTCCGACGGCGGGCTGGAGCGCCTGCTGGGCCGCACCCGGGCCGCCGTGCTGACCGCGGTGGCCGACCAGAGCGCCCGAACGACCTCCGAGGTGGCGCGCGCCGTGGGCATCGCGTTGCCCAGCGCCAGCTACCAGATCGGTGTCCTGCGCGACGGCGGACTGGTGGCGAGCCACCGCGACGGCAAGTACGTCCTGCACGCGGCCACCGCCCTGGGCATACGGCTGCTGGGCGCGGATGCCGGGCGCGGGGAGCTGCTGCCTCCACGCGCCGGCAGCCTCGGCCGGTAGCCGCCGGACCGCTCCGCCGGCGTCGACCGCACCCGGCCGCGCGACGTTTCGCAACGGTGCGCCCGGTCCGGCCGCGGCCCTCGCCCCGTGCGGGGGAGCGCGGCCGGACCGTGGCATGATCAGGGTCATGCCTGAACGTGTTGTGGCCGCCTGCGACGGGGCTTCGAAGGGAAACCCGGGACCTGCCGGATGGGCCTGGGTCGTCGCCGACGGCGAGGAGACCCCCACCCGCTGGGAAGCCGGTCCGCTGGGTACGGCGACGAACAACGTCGCCGAACTCACCGCGCTGGAGCGTCTGTTGACGGCGATCGCACCGGATGTGCCGCTTGAGATCCGGATGGACTCGCAGTACGCGATGAAGGCGGTCACCACCTGGCTGCCCGGCTGGAAGCGCAAGGGCTGGAAGACGGCGTCCGGAAAGCCCGTCGCCAACCAGGAACTCGTCGCCCGTATCGACGAACTCCTCGGCGGTCGCACCGTCGAGTTCCGCTACGTGCCCGCGCACCAGGTCGACGGCGACCGCCTCAACGACTTCGCCGACCGTGCCGCCAGCCAGGCGGCGATCGTCCAGCAGCCCGCGGGCAGCGACCTCGGCTCCCCGGAACCCCCCTCCGCCCCCGACACCTCCGCGTCCACCGCCGCCCGCCGCCGCGCCCCCGCGAAGGCACCCCGGCAGGGCACGTCGACGCGCACTCTCAAGGCGAAGTTCCCCGGCCGCTGTGTCTGCGGCCGCTCCTACGCGGCGGGCGAGACCATTGCCAAGAACCCGCAGGGCTGGGGCCACCCGGAGTGCCGTACGGCCGAGACGACCGGCGCGTAGCTACGAGGCCTACCCGGCGGTGCTGTCCCTGTCGCCCAGTGGCGCGGTCACGGCCAGGCACGCGTCGAGCTTTGCGAGGAGCCGGGCCGTGAGCGGGGCGGGAACCCAAGGGGTGGTCCACTGCTCGACCAGGTCCAGGAACGCGGTGAGGTCGGCGCGTACGGAGGCGAGCAGCGCGGGAAGGTCGGCCGACGGCAGCTCGATGGGGGGACCGGGCGCAACGCGCTGCGCGTCGGGCCACAGCCGCACGAGCGAGTCGGAGAACTCGAGGCCGGGCGAGGGGTCGTGGCCGAGCCAGGGGCCCGAGCCGTCGAGCAGATCGAGCCAGTCCCGCCAGTCCTCCAGACCGCAGCAGCAGCCCGGCGACACCGTGACCCCCGTCGAGGTGTCCCGCAGACGCAGGCCGCCCGGGGCGATGACGGACTCGGCCGACGTGAGCTGCTGGAGCAGTTCGACGCCGTTCTCGGGTCTGCCTGCGCCGCGTTCGCGGGGCCTGGTGTTGTAGCAGGCCAGGACCGCCATCGCGGTGCCGACCTGCAGCGGCGGGAGATCGCCGGACAGCGGCGGCAGGCCGCCTGTGTGTTTCTCGGCGACGGGCCACAGCGTGAAGTCGGTGACGGGATGCGTCTCCAGGACGGCTTCCATGATCAGCACGCCGTCAGTGTCGCCGCTCACGCCCGCGAACGCAGCCTCTTTTCCGGGGGTTCGGGATCCGGAGGCGCCGGAGGCCGGCCGGTGCGGACGGCCTCCGGTACGTTCCGCGCTCAGGCGGTGTCGAACGTGTAGTGGGCGGTGTGGTCCAGCATGTCCAACGGTCGTACGTCGTTCCACGGCTTCATGGTCTCGTCGAGGTCGACCACGTTCGGTGTGCCGGCCGTCGGCAGGTAGCCGGAGCCCGGGTGACGGCTCTGCCACTGGGCCCAGAGCTTGTCTATGTACGCGTGGTGGAGCCAGAAGACGGGGTCGTTGGGGGAGACGCCGGTGGCCATCTGGCCGCCCACCCAGACGTGGACCCGATTGTGCAGATTGACGCCCCGCCAGCCTTCGAGGTGGTTGCGGAACCCGTCCGAGCCGCTGTTCCACGGCGCCATGTCGTACGTGGACATGGCCAGGACGGAGTCCACCTCCGCGCGCGTGGGAAGTTCCCGGATGCCCCCGCCGAGCGAGCGGCGCAGGTAGGTCCGCCCGTCGACCCGTACGGCGATCGGCCAGTTGCCGGTGGAGGCGGCGAACGGCCCGTCCATCACCCGGCCGTCCAGACTGCGTCCGGTGCCGCCCAGGAAATCGGGTGCCCACAGCGAGGACCGCGGGGAACGGTCGGTGCTCCAGTCCCAGTACGGCAGCGCCACGGAGGCGTCCACGGACTGCAGGGCCTGTTCGAACTCGATGAGGAATCTGCGATGCCAGGGCAGGAAGGAAGGCGAACGGTGGCCTGTCCGTTCGCCGTTGTCGGTGTCACCGATGATGAAGGCGTTGTGGGTCGTGACGAACGTGTCGTAGCGGCCACTGCGCTTGAGCTCCACGAGCGCGGCGACGAAGCGGCGCTTCTCGTCGGTGGTCAGGCTCGACTGGTTCTTGCGTACGGTCATGTGCGGGGACTCCACGGTCTGTTGGTGCCGCCTGCGGCACCGGTGCGGGTGCGGATCAGGTCAGGGGGACGAGCGGGGAGCCCTGCAGCTCCAGGACCGCGGCCCGGGCGGCGGCGCGTGGGGTGAGCACGGGCTCGTAGTGGCTGACGACGCTGATCCAGCTGCCGTCGGCGTTCTGCATCACGTGCAGTTCCACCCCGTCGATGAACACGGCGTAGCCGCCGCCGTGATGATGACCACCCCCGTCGGAGGGGCGGCCCTGTATCCGGCGCCCGCGATAGACCTCGTCGAAGGCCGCGGGCCCGCCGTGGTGCGGCGCGGCGGACGCGGCGGGTGCGGCGACGGCCAGGGAACCGGCGGCCGCCGCGAGGGCGGCCGCGGTCCCGAGGGCGCGGCGACGGGTGAGTTCGGGCATGCGGAGACCTCCTGTGTTCGTTCCCGCGGCGGACGGGCCGTCATATGCCGCAGGAATCAGCTCACTTGACGACTCGGCATGCCTATCGGGCCGCCCGGTGGCGGGGGAAATCTCCGGAATGGGGTTGGCTGCGATCAGGACAAGTATGTAAATTTCGTACAGAATTGAACGAGAATGATCTTGCTGTGCAGAGTGCGCGCAGACCCGCGGAAGGGGGAATTCCTTCCCCTGGGGGCCGTCTCACGGGATGAAAATTCGTCGCGGATGGCCGGCGGGTGTCGCGGCTCACGCCTGCAACCTGACGCGATCCGGTGCGGTGCGGGCGAGTGGCCGCACCACCCTCCGCTGCTACCCTTCGTGGTCAATTGACAACTTTGCGCGACGAAGAGGAGTGCGCGTGGAGATCGCGTGCGTCGGCGGCGGGCCCGCAAACCTGTACTTCTCGATCCTGATGAAGCTCCAGGATCCCTCCCACGACATCACCGTCTACGAGCGGAACCCGGCCGGATCCACCTACGGCTGGGGAGTGACCTACTGGGGCGGCCTGCTCGACAAGCTCCACGCCCACGACCCCGATTCCGCGCGCGCCGTCCGCGACAACTCGGTCCGCTGGAGCGACGGGGTCGCGCACGTCGGCGGCCGTACGACCGTGCACCACGGTGACGAGGGGTTCGGCATCGGTCGCCGCCGACTGCTCGAAGTGCTCGCCGACCGCGCCCACTCGCTGGGCGTGAACGTCGAATTCGAGCACGACATCACGGCCGGGACCCCGTTTCCCGACGCCGACCTGGTCGTCGCCGGTGACGGAGTCAACAGCGTGCTGCGGCAAAGCCGCACCGAGCACTTCGGCAGCGACATCAAGCTGGGCCGCAACACCTACATCTGGCTCGGCACCACCAAGGTCTTCGACTCCTTCACCTTCGCCTTCGTGGAGACCGAACACGGCTGGATCTGGTGCTACGGCTACGCGTTCAGCGAGGAACACAGCACCTGCGTCGTCGAGTGCTCGCCGGGGACATGGACCGGACTCGGCCTCGACCGGGCGAGCGAGGCCGACGGACTCGCCCTGCTGGAGAAGCTCTTCGTCGACGTCCTGGACGGCCACGGACTGATCGGACGGGCCCAGACCGACGGCGCCGCGCAGTGGCTGAACTTCCGCACCCTCACCAACCGGACATGGCACCGCGGCAACCTCGTCCTGCTCGGCGACGCCGCCCACACCACGCACTACTCCATCGGCGCGGGCACCACCCTCGCCCTGGAGGACGCCATCTCGCTCGCCGGAGCCCTGAACGAGCACCCGGAACTTTCATCCGCACTCGCCGCGTACGAGCAGGAACGCCGAACCGCACTCCTGTCGATCCAGAGCGCGGCCCGCTACAGCGCCCAGTGGTACGAGAACCTCCCGCGCTACATCCACCTGCCGGCCCCGCAGATGTTCGCCCTGCTCGGCCAGCGCCACTCGCCCCTGCTGCCGTACATCCCGCCGCAGCTGTACTACCGGATCGACCGGGCGGCCGGACGACTGGAGACACTGCGTCGCTTCAAGCGCTGGCTGGGGCCGCGGCTGGCGCGCACGGTGCAGGCCCGCTCCGGTCGCTGAGCGGGAGTGATCGGGTTAGGTGAATGGCAATTCACCCGATAGAGTGAATTGCCATTCACCTGATTCTCTCCGAATCGCTTCCCTGGAGTGCCCATGGCGTCCCTGCGTGACCGGCTCGCCGTCCCGGTCCTGGCCTTCGGCGGGATCCTCATGGCGGTCATGCAGACGGTCGTGGTGCCCCTGCTCCCGGACCTGCCCCGGCTGACCGGCGCCTCCCCGGGCGCGGTCTCCTGGATGGTCACCGCCACGCTGCTGTCCGGCGCGGTCCTCACCCCGGTGCTCGGCCGCGCCGGCGACATGTACGGCAAGCGCCGGGTGCTCCTCGCCGCGCTCGGACTGATGACCCTGGGCTCGCTCGTGTGCGCCCTCACGTCCGACATCGGCATCCTCATCGCGGCACGCGCCCTGCAAGGCGCGGCCGCCGCCGTCGTCCCCCTGTCGATCAGCATCCTGCGCGACGAACTGCCGCCGGAGCGCACGGGATCCGCGGTGGCCATGATGAGCTCCACCGTGGGCATCGGCGCCGCACTCGGTCTGCCGCTCGCCGCGCTGATCGTCCAGTACGCCGACTGGCACGTCATGTTCTGGGCGACGACAGCGCTCGGCGCAGCGGGACTGGCCCTGGCCTGGTGGGCGATACGCGAGTCGCCCGTTCGTGAACCGGGCCGCTTCGACACCCTCGGCGCACTGGGACTGGCCGCCGGGCTGGTCTGCCTGCTCCTCGGCGTCTCGCAGGGAGGCCAGTGGGGGTGGACCAGCGGCCGGATCCTCGGACTGTTCGGCGCCAGCATCGCCGTACTGACCCTGTGGTGGGTCCAGCAACTGCGCACCGAACGGCCGCTGGTCGACCTGAAACTCGCTGCGCGACCGCGCGTCGCCCTCCCGCACCTGACCGCGCTGCTGACCGGTTTCGCGTTCTACGCCAACTCGCTGGTCACCGCCCAGCTGGTGCAGGCACCCAAGGCCACCGGCTACGGACTGGGGCTGTCCATCGTGGAGACCGGCCTGTGCCTGTTGCCGGGCGGCGTCACGATGCTGCTGTTCTCACCGGTCTCGGCGCGCATCTCGGCGGCTCGGGGCCCGCGCGTGACCCTGGCCCTCGGGGCCGCTGTCATCGCCGCCGGCTACGGGGTGCGCCTCGCGGACAGCCGCGACCTGTGGGTGATCATCCTCGGTGCCACGGTCATCTCGACCGGCACGACCCTGGCCTACTCGGCCCTGCCCACCCTGATCCTGCGCGCCGTGCCGGCCGGGCAGACCGCGTCCGCCAACGGCGTGAACGTCCTGATGCGCACCATCGGCCAGGCCGTGTGCAGCGCCGCCGTCGCCGCCGTCCTCGTCCACCACACCGGCCTCGTCGCCGGCCTCCCGGTGCCCACCCTCCACGGTTACCTGCTGGCCTTCGCCATGGCGGGTACGGTCGCCCTGGTGGCCTGCGCCGCCGCCCTGGCCATACCCGCCGACCCCGCCTCCCCTGGCACGGGAGGCGCCCGCGGCCGTACGGCATCGCCTCGCGACGAGGCGATGGAAGGAGCGTGAGTACCGTGACCACTCCGCCCACCGGTCTCGCGGGCCCTGCCCCGCCGCGCCGCGACGCCGAGGCGACCAAGGCGGCCATCCTTCGCGCGGCCCGCCGGCTGCTGGCCCGGCACGCCCACGCGGACATCACGCTCAAGGCGGTCGCCGACCAGGCGGGAGTGAGCGCGCCGCTGATCCTGAAGTACTTCGGGAACAAGGACGCGCTGTTCGCCCGCGTGATGTCGTTCGAGGCCGACACCGACGCCCTGCTGGACGCGCCGCTGGAGGAACTCGGCCGCCACATGGTGCGCCATTTGCTGGTCAGCCAGACCGAGCAGGGCGCCGACCCCATCCTGCGGATCGTCTTCGCCCCGCTCCAGGGCGAGCAGGGCGACATCCTGCGTGCCAACTTCCGCACCCAGGTCAGCGACCGCCTCTCCCGCCGGCTGACCGGACCCGACGCGGGACTGCGCGCCGAACTCGCCGTCGGCGCGCTGCTCGGCCTAGGCGTGATGTACGGCATCGCACGCGGCACCCACCTGCGGGCCACGGCGATCGAGGACATCACCGACCGCTACGCGCCGCTCGTGCAGGCCCACCTCACGCCGTGAACCGCGGCCCTGCGGCGACCGCGGCGTCCGGTCAGGCCTACATGAGCCACAGCGAACCCCGGATCCGCGCGGCCTCGGCCCGCAGTGCGGTGGCCTCGTCGTGCCCGCCTCGGTCGTGGGCGCAGTCCGCCAGGTGCTCGTAGACCGCCATCAGCACCGGGTGGTGAGGCCCCAGCGCCTCCTTGAAGATGCCCTCGGCCTCACGCAGTACGAGTTCCGCCTCGGTCCGTTCCTTGGCGGCCAGCAGCACGGGCCCCAGACGGGTCAGCGACTTGGCCCGATAGTGATGCCGTACGCCGTACTTGTCCGCGTAGATGGCCACGGCCTCCTCCAGGGTGCGGCGGGCTTCGTCGACGTGGCCCTGGGACAACCGCAGGGACCCGAGCTTGTTGAGGCAGGCCGCGTACTTGTGGGCCTCGGTCGCCCGGCGTTTGCGGTGCAGTTCGAGGACCGGCATCAGCAGGGTCTCGGCCTGGGTGAGGTGGAGGCGCTCCGTCCGGCGCAGCCTGCGGATGCGCAGCGGATGACGGGTCCCGCGTGCGGCCGCGTGCGCCTGCTCACCCAGCCGGCGGGTCACATCGGCCAGGAACTTC
Organism: Streptomyces sp. NPDC005485; assembly: GCF_040606085.1. NCBI lineage: Bacteria > Bacillati > Actinomycetota > Actinomycetes > Kitasatosporales > Streptomycetaceae > Streptomyces > Streptomyces sp. NPDC005485. The sequence goes on from NZ_JBEXDZ010000017.1 coordinate 38,444, forward strand.
GCCACCTGGGCCGTCTCGAAGTCCTCGTTGCCGCGGTACTCCCGGAAGACGGACAGCGCGTGGGTCAGTTTCACGCGGGCGGTGTCGAGGTCGCCGCGGTCCTGGGCGACGATGCCGAGGTCGCGCTCGATCATGGCGCGGAAGACCACGAACTGGCTCGGCTCCTGGCTGCCCCGGTTGGGGACGAGGTCCAACGCGCGCCTGTAGCACTGCTCGGCACGAGGCAGCCGCCCGGCGTTGCGGTAGATCATGCCGATCTCCTGCTCCGCCACGGCCCGGTCGAGCGTGTCCCACTCGGGACCCTGCCGCTGGTAGATCGCCACCGCCGCGCGAACGGCCTTGCGTGCCTCGCGGAAGCGGTTGCGCTCGCGCATGATGCCGCCGAGCTGCCGTTGGCACTTCGCCTGCAGAAGCAGGAAGTCGGTGTCGCCGTCGTGTGCCTGGCACAGTCGCAGTGCCTCCTGGCACTCGGCTTCGCCGTCGCCGAGAGAGGCGAGCAGGTAGTGCTGGCGCGCCACCGCCAGTTTGGCCGTGGCGTGCCGGAGCGGGCTGCCGAGGCCGATCCTGCACAGGTCCGCCTCCTGGGTGAACAGCGGCAGGGCGCGGCCCCATTCGCAGCGGGTCTCCTGGTACACGCCCACGCGGTGCAGCAGCCGGGCCAGCGCCTCGGGGTCCTGCGACGCCCCCAGCGCGCCGTCCTTCCCGTCGAGCCACACGAGTTTGGCGATCGCCGCCTCGGCGTGGGGCATCAGCCGCTCGCACTCGGCACGCGACTCGAACTGGTCCGGCTCCGCCGGAAACCACGCCTCGACCAGCCGGGCCGCGGCCTGCGACCAGGCCAGGCGGCCGCGGATGTCGAGCTGCTCGCGGATCAGCTCCTGCACACGCGGATGCATTCCGTACGAGAAGTGGCCGATGCGGCCCTCGTCGGTGCGGGTGAGCAGCGAATGGGCCTCCAGCAGGCGGACCTCGCGGTTGAAGGCGGGCGGGTCGTCCATCACCTCGCGCAGTGGCGCGGGAACCACCGCGCCGTGCTCGACGAGCTGCACCCGGCGGATGTCCTGGGAGGCCAGGAACGCGAAGAGCCGCAGCAGGTCCACCGCCGCGGGCGAGGTCTGCGCGATCTCCGCTATGGCGAGCCGGAAGGTGTCCTCGTCGTTGGCCTTGCGGGGCAGGCCGCGGAGGTACTCCTGCACGGTCACGCCCGTCTTGACGATGTGGGCCGCCGCCTGCTCCAGAGCCAGCGGAAGCCAGCCGAGCTGTTCTCCCAGGGCGGTGAGTTCCGGAGCGTCCTTCCCGTCGGCGCTGCTGGTCCTCTTCTGCAGGAATTCCAGCCCTTCGTCGGGTGAGAAACCCCGGAGTTCGAAGGGCAGCGCGGAGAAATCCTCCCATCCGCCGGGACCCCGGGTGGTGATGAGCACTTCACCGCCCGCTCCGCGCAGGGATTCCAGCTGTTCGCGTACGACCGGGTCGTCCGGCCGCGCGTCGTCGAACACCAGCAGCCAGCCGGGATTCGCGCGCAGCCAGTTCCACAGTTTGGTGAGGACGACGTTCTTGTTCGCCTGGTCGGGAATGTTGATGTGTCCGGCGAGTTCCAGCAATTCGGTGCGCAGAGTGTCAGGGCGGGACGCGTTGAGCCACCAGGTGAGACTGTGCCGTTCCAGCTGCCTGCGGGCGTGAGAAACGGCCAGCTGGGACTTTCCGGCTCCGCTCGTCCCGTACATCACGCAGATATGAGGTAGGGGAGCCGGCTGTTTCCGGCGCAGCAGTCCGTGCCGGTTGCTCGGGGGCCGGAGCCTTTTGCTGATCTGGTCGTGCTGGGGCTCGCGTCCGGTGAAGTACTTTCCCAGCAGCGGAAGTTTGTGCGGGGGAGCACCGAGCGGTCTGGCCAGGCCCGCGCCGATCGGTTCCCGGGAGCGGTCGTGGTAGTCCTTGGCCGCGGCGGCGAGAGCGACCAGAGCAGCGGCCGCGCCCACGGCCCACCACAGGAGCGGCCCGCGTAAGTCGGTCGCTTTGACGACAATTCCCAGCGCGAGGGTGACGGCAGCGCTGAACCCGGACAGGACGGCGATGACCGACCATGTGCCTCTGGTGTTTCCCGGCACTCCCCGCCGCATGGCCATGGCCTCCCCCGAATCTCCGCTCTGCGGGCCGACCAGCCATTTCGCCCCCGCTCGACCCGCAGTAAAGTCGTCGAGCCTACAGTTTTCCCGTTGTGTGTTTGTCGTAACCGACTTCAGTGGAGCGGTAGTTGCCGGGCGTGGGTGCGCAAGGAACCCCTCGGTCTGCGATAACGTCTCCCGCTCGCGGATGAGGATGTTCCGCCGTTCTGCCCGGGGCTGCCCGAGCGCGGTGGTCAGGGCCGGTCGGAGGCGGGCGTGGAGCGTGACGTACAGCCGGAGGAGCCCGCATCGGGGTTGTCCATCGCCCTGGTGCACTGGGCCTTTCCGCCCACGGTGGGGGGCGTCGAATCCCATCTGTGGTGGTACTCGCGGCTGCTGGCACGCCAGGGTCACCGGGTCACGGTCTTCACCGGAACGGACGGCGCGCTGACGCCTCGTCAACCCGGTGTCGAGGTGGTGCGGCACCAAGGGCTGGACCTGTCACGGGCCTCCGCGGACCCCGGCGCGACGGAGACCCTCCGCCGTTGGTTCGCGGTGGAATTGAAGCGGCGCGGAATTCGACTTGTGCACGGCCACAATCTCCATCACTTCTCCACGGCTCCGGCGGAGGCGCTGCTCTCGCTGCGCAGCGAACACCGCCTCGTGCTCGTGCACACCTATCACAGCCTGTGGCGAGGGGCGGAGAATGTCCGCACCGCCAAATCCTGCGGACAATGGGATGTGCATTTCGCGGTCTCGGACTTCCTCCGCGACGCATGTGCACGGGAGTTGGGAATCGAGGACGTCCACCGCACCTATCTGGGTATCGACGTCGAGGCGTATCTCGGTGTGCCCGAACTCACCCATACGGAATGGACCCGGACCGTCACCGTGCTCCTGCCCGCCCGCCTGATTCCGGACAAGGGTGCGGAACTGGCGATCAGGGCCATCGGGCGCCTGGTGAGAAGAAGCCCGGAACTGGACCCGCATCTCCTGCTGATGGACACCCCCGATTCGGTCGATTTCCATGGCGAAAAGGTGGGGTTCCGAAAGCACTTGGAGAAGCTGATCGCCGAAGTCGGTCTGGTCGGCCGGGTCGCCTTCGAAGAAGCCGGAGTCGAGCGGATGCCGGATCTGTACCGTCGCGCCCATGTGGTGATCCATCCGTCCAGCTATGAGGAGCCGATGGGACTCGCCCCGTTGGAAGCCATGTGCGCCGCGCGTCCGGTGATCGCGACGCGGATGGGCGGACTGAGCGAAGGCGTCGGAGAGGACGGCGTGTACGGCTACCTCGTTCCGGACCAGGACGTGGACAAACTCGCGCAGCGCATGACCCAGCTGCTCCGTGACCCCGAGCTCGCCCGCCTGATGGGAAAGCGCGGACGGCAGCGCGTGGTCGGTGAATTCGACCTGGCCAGGTGCTATGTGCCGGAGATGCTGCGGGTCTACCGGAACAGGCTGGAACAGCCGGACAGTTAGCGAGAGCTCGTTCCCTCGCCCATTGCGCCCTTCCGTGCGCCGGTCCCCTCTCCTCAATTGTCGGTTCGCCAGTCCTCGGGGAGCCCGAGGATCTCGACCGCCCCCGAGCGGTCGACGTGCACGGACAAGCGGTGGCCCGCCACCTGCAGCCCCTCGACGTGCAGCGGAGGGAACAGCTCCGTCGGCAGTGGGCGCAGGTGCAGCCGTCGGTTGGGAGCGTCGGGGCGCAGCCCCAGGAATGCGCTCAGCAGGGCCACTCCCGCCGCGGCGGACCAGCCCTGAGGGCGGCAGGCGGCGGGGTAGGCCAGGGGGACCAGAGGTGAACCCTTGACGCGGGCGTCGCCGCCGTAGAGTTCGGGCATCCGGTAGGCGAAGTGGGCCGCCGCGTCGAGGAGTCCGTCGGCGAGGGCGGCGGCCTCGCGATGGCAGCCCGCGTCGCACAGGCCCTGGATGGCGATGGCGGTGTCATGGGTCCACACCGAACCGCCGTGATAACTCAGCGGGTTGAATCCCGGAATGGCCGCGGAGCGGCTGCGCAGCCCCCAGCCGGAGTTGAGATCGGGGTGGTCGAGCCACGCCGCCACGTCCCGGCACTCCTGCGGGCCGAGGATCCCGGTGCCCAGCAGCTGGCCCATGTTCGAGGCGGGGCCGCTCACCGGACGCAGCTCACGGCCGACCGCGATGGCGACATACCGGCCGGCCGGGCCTTCGTCGACCGTGATCCAGAAGGCGTCGGCGAACCGCTTGCGCAGGGTGTCCGCCCAGGTCCGCAGGGCGTTCGCCTCGTCGGGACGCTGTCGCGCTGCGAGCAGGTCGGCGAGGCCGACGGCGGCCTGGTAGGCGTACCCCTGGACCTCGCACAGGGCCAGCGGTGGCGCGATGTGCTGTCCGGACGCGTCCCGGACCGCGTCGGCGCTGTCCTTCCAGGACTGGTGGACGAGACCCCCGCGACGCGGGTAGTAGCGCAGCAGACCGTCCTCGTCCCGCCCGCTGGTGTCGATGACCCAGCCCATCGCCCGCTCGGCGAACGGCAGCAGTGCGTCGACCTCCCGGTCCTGCAGACCCCAGCGCCACGCCTCGACGAGGAGCGTGACGAACAGGGGCGTCGCGTCGACCGACCCGTAGTAGCGCGAGGGGAGGCTGAGGCCGTGGCCGTGCTGGGAGTCGGCCGGGCGCAGCTCGTGCAGGATGCGGCCGGGAGCCTCCTCCCGCCACACGTCGTTGACCTCGCCCTGGCGGCGGGCCAGCGTCCACAGCGTGCCCCGGGCCAGCTCGGTGCCGAGCGGCAGCATCATGCGCGCGGCCCAGATGCTGTCACGGCCGAACAAGGTCAGGTACCAGGGGCAGCCCGCCGCGATGAAGCTGTCCTCGGGCCCGTCACCGGCGGCCTCGGCCGACGGGTCGACCAGCCGCAGCGCCCGCAGGTCACCGAGGCCGCGCTGGACCAGCTCCTCCAGCCGCCGGTCACCGGTCAGCGACGGCTCCAGCCAGGGGACGGGCGTGGTGGGGGCCCGGGGATGACCTTCGGGGGCGGGGACCGGCCGGCCGGTGACCCGCAGGCGCGTCTCCCAGGAGCCGCCGGGCGGCAGTGACACCGCGGGCCAGGTGAAGGTGCCGCCCTCGGGACCGTCGGCGATCTGCGGGGCGGGGCCTTCGGCCTGTATTCGGGCGCGGCCCGTGCGGGAGCGCCAGCCGAGTCCCGTGCCGTCCGCGGTGGCGGAAGGCGCCAGCAGCCGCCGAGTGCGCCCGCTCTTCACGTCGGCGATGTCGGCGAGATCCGAGGCGACCGCGACCTCGATCCGCAGGACCCGGGGCAGGGTTCCGATGTTGCGTACGGTGATGGTCTCGCCGTCGCCCGCCCTGCGGATGCGCTCGATGATCACGGTCGGGTCGTCGGTGCGGTCCCGCGGATCGCGGTGGACCGAGGTGAAACGGACGACGTCAGGTCCCAGCGGCTGGACACCGATCGGTTCGGGTTCACGATCGTCGATCAGGAGGCACAGGGTGTGCAGCAGCCGCCGATCGCGGTCGTAGAAACCGTCCGCCCGCAGACCGCGGAGCTGTCCGTCGCGCGGGGAGGCCGCGAACGCGGGCGCCGAGACGCAGATGACGACATCGTGCAACAGCGGTTGCAGGGAACGTGTTCCGGGGGACTGCGCCGACTCGAACATGCAGCGGGGTCTTCCCCTTTCCGGGTTCGGCCACGCGCTCACGCGCCGGAGGACCCCCGCGCACCGAACGATTCGAGCCGGTGCCGTCGCGGTCCGGCCCCGGGCGCCGACTCCCGTGCCCCTTCGGTCAGTTCACGCCCTGGGGACGGAACTGGATGCTGATGCGCGGCCCGGTGGCACGGGTGGACTTGGGCACGGCGTGCTCCCAGGTGCGCTGGCAGGAGCCGCCCATCACGATCAGGTCGCCGTGCCCGAGGGGACGGCGGACGGTGGCGCCTCCGCGGCGCGGGCGCAGCAGCAGATCACGCGGGGCTCCCACCGAGAGGATCGCGACCATCGTGTTCTCCCGCGCGCCCCGGCCGATCCGGTCCCCGTGCCAGGCCACGCTGTCGCGGCCGTCGCGGTAGTAGCAGAGGCCGGCTGTGGTGAACGGTTCGCCGAGCTCGGCCGCGTAGTGCGCCCCGAGGGCGTCGCGCGCCTCGTCGAGGATCGGATGCGGCAGGGCCTCGCCCGCCCGGTAGTAGGCCAGCAGTCGTGGTACGTCCACCACCTGCTCGTACATCTGCCGCCGTTCCGCCCGCCAGGGCACCTCGTCGACGAGCCGCGAGAACAGGGCGTCGGCTCCGTGCAGCCACCCGGGCAGGAGGTCGATCCAGGCTCCGTCGTCGAGCGGGGTGCGGCGCATCCCGCCCAGCGGGCCGAGGCGGAGCTCGTCGGTCTGGTCGAAGAGCGAGGCCTGGAGGTGCGTGGACATGGGCCCAGCTTACCGCGTATTCGAATATACGTTCCATGAAGTGAGGTGGCGGCTCCCAGGCGCTGTCAGTGGGGTGTGCAACGCTCGGCGCATGGGATTCTTCGACGATCTTGTGCTTGCGGAGGAACCGGCTTCCGAGCGGGCCGTGTTGGCCCGGTTACGCCCCCCGGGCGAGGACGACGGGCAGTACGCGCCGCCTGTCGACCGGTATGCGCCGGCACGGTTGCCGCAGCTTGAAGTGGTCGGTGCCGGCCACGAATCCCGGGTACTGCTGACGGGATGGTCCGTGTGGCCGCGGTCGGCGACTTTGCATCTCGCGGTCTTCCGAAGGACCCGCCGACAGGGCCCGGACGCGCAAAGACAGTCCGGGCTCCGGGTGGGCCTGCTGTTCTCCGACGGTCGGCGGGTGACCTCGCTGGACGGCACCGTGGTGAGGGGCGTCCGGTTCACCGGGCCGAACGGACAGCCGGGCATGGCGGCGACGGAGCAGGCGGTCGGACTGATCCCGTTGGACCCGAGCCTGCAGCACTCCCGCAGGTCCCTGTTCAAGACGGACGTCGACCTGTATCTGGCGGAACTCCCGCCCGCCGGGGACGCGCAACTGGTGATCGAGTGGCCGGACGAGGGGATCGCGGAGGTCCGCACCCCGATCGATGTGGCAGCACTCCGCGCTGCGTCCGGTCGGGCACTGGAGGTCTGGCCCGGACTTGACCCGCCGGATCCGGAAGAGCTGCCGCGTGCCTTCATGACTGCGGAGATGAGCGGACCGCCGACGTTCCTGGCACCGCCGCTGACGCGCCGCCAGCGCGAGGCGCTGCGCCGCGAGGAGGAGGCCCGGCAGCGCTATGTGCCGCGGGCCGACTGGCAGGAGATGGGCTATCGGGACTGGGGGGACGCGGCCCTGATCCGGGCCCGGCTGGAGGGAGGCGCGCCGCCCGACGCCGCCGTCGGATGGGGTGGCACCGCCCCGCTGCACCTGGTGGCGGAGCAGGGCGCGGCAGAGGCGGTGACGGCGCTCCTGTCGCACCCTGTGGACGTCGACGCCCGCGATGACGACGGGCACACGCCGCTGTGGTACGCCGTCCACGGCATGGACGAGGCCACGGTTCGCACATTGATCGATGCCGGGGCAGACGTATGGACACCGCAGTCGGGTCCCTGGTCGCCGGGCCGGCTGTTGTTGACCACGCCGCTCGCGCCTCTCGTTCAAGGCCTGCCGGAGACGGTGGAGCTGCCGCCTGAGGAGGTCGCCGCGCAGCAGACGGCGGACGCGCTCATCGCGGCGTTCGGTGACCATCCGTTGTGGACCGAAGGGCTCGGTATCTGCTTCGTAAGGGGACTGAGCGAGGACGAGGTGATCCGGCGGATCGGCGCCGATCCCGCGCACTGCCCGAGGACGGATCTCGAAAACGCGCCTTACGACGCTGACGACTTTGACGAGTCGCTGCGCTACGTGGGCGTGAGAAGTCTGGACGGCGCCCCAGGCGGCTGTGTCATCACTCAGGACGGGTACATGCCCAGCGACAACGCCGTGCTGCGAGCGATATCGGCGGGCACCGCCGCCTACGGGGTGTACTTCAACGCCAAGGGCGGGACATTCGGCACCCTGGCCCGCGACGGTGAAGTCGTCGAGTCCGAAGAGATCGGCCTGTCGCCTCAGGAGTCGGATCCGGCCGCCTACTGGAACTTCCGGTTCTGGCAGCGCAAGCCCACGTTCCCCCATGGCGCCGAGATCTTTGCCTACGCCTGCGCCGCGGCCGGTCTGAGGATCAGCGACGGCCAGGACGGCGTCGACCGCCGCACCCCTCGCCGCTGGGTGGCACTGCCACCGCGGCTTCAGCGCTGAGGACCTTCGCGGCGCGGGCAGGCGGACGCCTGGAACAGTCGCTGTTGCGCCGGCCGGGGTGGCGGTTGGGGTGCTTGCGGATGCGTACGCACAGCCCTTCCGCCGCTACCCCCTAGTGGCGCCGCCACTCACGGCCGCCGTCGCGAGAGGTCCACAGCCCTTCGTCCTTCACCAGGTCGTACGTCGCCGTCGTTGCGTCCGCGATGCCGTAGAGCGTCGTGCCGTCGACCGAGACCGACGTGAATGCGGCCGGTGTCCTCAGCTCGTGGAAGGCGCTGTTGGTCCGGTCGTCGGCGAGCCAGTAGCGGCCGCCTTCCTCGCCGACGAGCAGCCGTCCGTCCGAGAACAGCTCCAGGACCAGCGACTCCGGGCCACGCTTCAGGTCCCGCCAGGCAATGCCGCCGTCGAGGACTGTCCGCCAGTGCCCGCCGCCGTCCGTCGTCACCAACAGGCCGCGCACACCCTCGCCCCGGGTGAGGGAGAGCGCCGCGATGCCACCCCGCGCGGCGAGGATGTCTCCCGTGTACGGCTTCGGGACGGCCCTGGAGCCGAGGGTGCGACCGTCGCGCTGCCATACGACACGGTTGGGGTCCTCGGTCAGGGGCTGATCCAGGCTCCAGACCGTGCCCCGCTCGTCGACGGCGACGCGGATGGCGTCCTTCGGCACTGCGGCCAGGGGTGCCACCGTGCGTGTGGCGGGGCGGTAGACGAGGGTCGGCTCCATTTCGGCGAGCAGGATGTCGCCGGGGCGCGCGCGCAACGGGGTCCCGGTGGTGATGAGCTTGTGCCGCTCGCCGCGTACATCGAGGGCGTACGTTCCCCCGGCCCCCTCCTCCGGCACCCGCACGAAGCCTCCGGGTACTCCCTTGAACGCGGCCCGCACCGCCTCCGCGTTCGAGTGTTCCGCGTGTTCGGCGACCGTACCGCCCTCGGGGCCGACGATGCGCCAGGCGGTGGCGGCGGGCCCCTCGTCGTCCTCGACGTTTCCGGCGTCGTACGTCAGGAGCAGCGAGCCGTCGTCCGCGCGGGCCACTCCGGTGGGTGCGCCGGCAGCTTCGATGACGTCTGCGGGGCGTGGATGAGGGTCCTCGATGACGCGTTTGTACTTCGCCTCGCGGCCCCCGGAGTTCGCGGACTCCCCGTGGTCGGAGCCGCCCGAGCCGCAGGCGGTCAGCGCCAGCACCGCGTTCGCCACGGCCACGAGCGCAACCGCCCGCCTTCCGCGTTTCCTCAGCCACACCATGGCCACATCCTGGCATGAGGCGGCGGCTGCTTTGGCGAGCAGCGAAGCGGGCTCTCACTCGGCCGCACTCGGCGGGTCGCCGGTGCCGGCAGTTCCGCGATGGCGGTGCGCGTACATCAGGACGTGGGCCATCGCTGTCCTTCTTCGCCGGGGAGAACCAGGCGGGGAGGGGGCCGGGGCGCGACACGCGGCGGACGGCGTCACATCGGACCCGTCCGGGTACGGCGCGTCACCCGGTCTCCTTCCGATTCGAGGCCAACTGGGCACATGGCCAGGGAAGTTCGACCTTCCTCGGCGAGGGAGGCAACCGTGCGGACGTGACTGTCGTCTTGATCGGCAACGGGCGGGTAGCGCGCAATCCATAGCAGGCCGGGAATTCCCAGGTGGAAATCCGTCGCACTATGCCCTCGATGTATACGCGCTGCGTATACATCGAGGTGATAGTCGAGCCGAGTGCCCCGTTCGCAAGCAGCCGCATCACGTGTCGGCGGGCGGAGGCCTGGCGGCGCGTGACAGACCGAAAGGCATTCATGTACGGCAAGGCCTTCGCCCCGGAGTACCAGGGCGCTTTGACCACCCTGTCCGTGAACTCCTCGCTGACCGACGTCCTCGCGGCGGGCACCGAGCAGCTTCGCGCCGCCGAGCGAGAGGGAGAGCGGGGCGAGGCGGCCCGTTCCGGCCTGGCCGTCGCGGAGGCGCATCGCCGACTGGGGCAGGTGGCGGAGGCGGAACAGGCCTGGAAGACGAGCTACCGCACCGCCCGCGAAGCGGGGGACACGGCGGCGATGGCGTGGGCGCTGTGGAGCGGTGGCACGCTCGCCCGGCAGCGCGGTGCCTTCCCGCTGGCCTGGCGGCTGCTGCGGCTGGCCGCCGAACTCGGGGAGCACGCCGGGGACGTCGTCGTGCGCGGCTACTCCTTGGCGGGGATGGCGGAGACCGGCCGCATCCAGGGCGACTACGCGGCCGTGACCGCGCTGCACGAGCAGCTTCTCGCCGAGGCCCGCAAGCGCGGCGAGGCCCGGCACACCGTGTGGGCGCTGGAGGGCATAGCGCAGATCCACCGCAACACCGGTGCCTACGACACGGCGTACGGCCTCTTCGAGGAGGCTGCCGAGATCGCCGCGCGTGCCGAGGACCGTCGCGGGCACGCCTGGGCCCTGCGCGGCCTCGCGGACATCGTCTCCGTACGCGATCGGGACACCGGGCGTGCGCTGGAGTTGCTGAGCGAGGCGGAGGCGTCCTGCCGGACGATGAAACTGTCCGGTGCGCTCGCCTACAACCACAAGATGCGCGGCAACGTCCTCTACCGGGCGGGACGCTACGAAGAGGCGCGCGAGGTCTACGCACAGGCCCTCGCGGAGTTCGAGGCCATGAGCGAGCCGCGCGGCCGAGCCCTCTCCCGCCTGGGCCTTGCCAAATCCCGGGCCCGCCTGGGCCGCGACCGCACCGAGACCGCCGCGGAACTGGCCGAGCTGGCCCGGGTGTTGGAAGGCATCGGCCTGAGGCATGCCCATCGGATGGTCGAAGAGGCGCGAGTCGAGCTGGGGCTCACGCAAGAGCGGACGGAGCCGGCCCTCGCTGACGCGCGACCGGAGCCGGCCCTCGCTGACGCGCGACCGGAGCCGGCCCTCGCTGACGCGCGGACGGAGCCCGGCCTCGCGCAAGCGCCGGAGACGCCGGGCCTCGCACGGCAGCAGGTGCAGCCCAGGCGCGCGGAACACCGGATCGGGCTCGGCCCCACAGAAGAGCGGCCGGAACCCGGCCTCGCGCAAGAGCGCACGGGTCGCGCCCCGTCCGCACCGCAACCCACCCCCACCTCGGCGAACGCCACGGCTCGCCCCGCGAACCCGCGCTCGGAGGCCACCCGATGACGCCCACCTCCGCCTCCACCGCCGTCCGTACGTCGCCCGAGGTCCTGGTCGTCGACGCCGCACACATACTGCGCCGCACCCGCGAGCTGGTCGCCCCGGCGCTGGCCCGGGCGATCGGCGGCCTGCACCCCTGGGTGGGGGAGATGGCCGGATACGCGCTGGGGCGTTGCGAAGTGGGCGGTGCCCCCGCCGCGCACAGTGCGGGCAAGGGGGTGCGGCAGGCGCTGGCGGTGCTGGGGGCCGAGGCCGCCGGAGCCCCCGCCGAGGCGGGCGTGCCGGCCGCTGTGGCCGTGGAGCTCGTGCACACCTTCTCGCTGCTGCACGACGACATCATGGACGGCGACGCGATGCGCCGCGGCCGTCCCGCCGTCTGGGCGGCGTACGGCACCGGTCCCGCCGTCCTCGCCGGTGACGCGCTCTTCGCCCTGGCCGTCGAGACCCTCGCCGCGACCCCGGCGACGCCGCGCCTGGCGGGAGCCGTACGACAGCTCACCGCGGCCCTCAGCGACCTGGTCCGAGGTCAGGCGGACGACCTGCTGTTCGCGCACCGCCCATGGACCGGCCCCGAGGCGGTGAGCGCGGCGGAGTACGCGACGATGGCCGAGCACAAGACGGGCGCCCTGCTCGGCTGCGCGCCCGCCCTTGGCGCGCAACTCGCAGGCGCGCCGCACCGGACGGTCGCTGCTCTCGATCGCGCCGGGCGCCATCTCGGCGTGGCCTTCCAGATCGCCGACGACGTTCTCGGCATCTGGGGCGATCCCGCTGTTACCGGCAAACCGGTGCACAGCGACCTGCGGCAGGGAAAGAAGACATTTCCTGTCCTGGCGGCCCTGGACGCCTCCGGCGGGTCGGCGCTTGCCGAACTCCTCGCATCCCGCGCCGCCTTGGACGACACGACCGTACGTCTGGCGGTTGCGCTCGTCGAGCAGGCGGGCGGCCGGGGCGCGGCTCTGCGCGAGGCGCGCCGTCATCTCGCGGCGGCGGACGGTCTGTTGGCCGGTGCCGGCCTGGCGCCGCGAGCGGTCGAGGACCTGCGCACCCTGCTGTCCTCCCTCGCCCATCGAGTGATCTGACCTTCTTCGCCCCGGCCTGGCTGCCTGCTGCGTGCCCGAGGCGATGCGAGGTCCGTCACATCCACGTGTCAGCGGACCCGGTCAGGCAACCGTTCCAGCCGTCTTCGCATCTGTTCGGACGGCGCACAGTCGACGCACAGTTGGTCACCTGTCGATCACCGAGACATGAAAATGCGTAAAGAAATCGCCTTGAAAGTTGCAAAAGGGATCTTCCTTCTTTACATGTACATGGTGAATCGGTGAAGGTGTCGCCTCGGGGCCCGACAGCCCCCACGGTGCTCAACAGCGCTGTGTGTCAGGACGGTTGGCGATCCCGGCCGCCCATGTTCAAAGGAACTCAGTGCGTAGACCCCACATACGCCGTCTGGCGATCGCCGTCGCGGTGACGACGGCTGCCACGATCCCGGCGGGCCAGGCTCTTGCGACCACGCCCGACTCGCCCGCACGTGTGGCGACTTCGGCGTCCTCTCCGGTGGACGCGGCCAAGGCGGCCGCCTTCGCCCACGCGTCGGCCACCGGTGTCATTCAGGGCGACACCCTGCAGGCCAAGGACGTCATGGTCGACCCGGACGGCAAGCAGCACGTCCGCTTCGTGCGCTCTCATGGCGGTATGCCGGTGCTGGGCGGCGACCTCGTCGTCCACCTCAGCAAGCAGTCCGCCTATCTCGGTGTGACGCGGGCCGCCGACCACGTGGTCAAGCCGGGCGCGACCAAGGCGAAGCTGACGGCCCAGCAGGCCGAGCAGAAGGCCGCCGCGGCCGCCAAGGGTGACGCGGGCAGTGCCCAGCTCGTCGTCGACGCCCGTGACGGCGCGGCCGCCCTCGCCTACCAGGTGCAGGTCAACGGCAGCGACACCACGGAGGCGGGCGGCTCCCGCACGGTCGTCGTGGACGCCCAGACCGGCCGCATCCGCAGCAACACCCCCGTCATCGACGAGTTCATCTCGCCCTCGCTCGACGAGACCCTGCGCAAGCGCGGCGAGAAGCTGAGCCCCGAGACGGGCCTCGGCACCGACGCCGCGCCGTCCGCGTTCGCGACGGGCCAGGGCACCGCCCACTACCCGTCCACCGCCACCGGCAGCGGCAAGTCGCTCTTCGTCGGCAAGGTGACGCTGACCACCACGCGGACCGCGAGCACCACCTACGTCCTCAAGGACCCGACCCGGTGGAACACCGAGACCCGGGACGCCAGGGGCCAGGAGCTGGAAGCCTTCTCGCGCGGCAAGAAGTTCACCGACGGCGACAACAAGTGGGGCACCGGCACCACCTCCAGCCGCACCACCGCCGCGGTCGACGCCCAGTACGGCATCACCAAGACGCTGGACTTCTACAAGAAGACCTTCGGTCGCAAGGGCATCAAGAACAACAGCACCGGCGCCCGCGCGATGGTCCACTTCGGCAACAAGGTCGGCAACGCCTTCTGGGACTCGACCTGCGGCTGCATGCTCTACGGCGACGGAGACGGCGAGCTGTTCACCAAGCCGCTCGTCGTCCTCGACGTCACCGGCCACGAGCTGACCCACGGCGTCGTCGACGCGACCGCCGGCCTGGAGCCCACCCGTGTGGACCAGGACGGCAACCAGTACGGCGAGCCCGGCGCGCTCAACGAGTCGCTCGCCGACATCTTCGGGTCGAACGTCGAGTTCTCCGCCAACAACCCGAACAACCCGCCGAACTACCTCCTCGGCGAGAAGCTCGGGCTGGAGCAGAAGTTCCTGCGCCGCCTCGACCACCCCTCGCTCGACAGGCTGGAGGGGACGATCGACTACTGGTCCTCCGCGGCCTACGACACCGAGGTCCACGCGGGCTCCGGCGTCTCGTCGCACGCCTACTACCTGCTCGCCGAGGGCAGCGGCCGCAAGACGATCGGCGGCGTGGCGTACAACTCGCCCACGTACGACGGCTCGCGGGTGACGGGCATCGGGCGCACCAAGGCCACGGCGATCTACTACCGGGCGCTGACGCGGTACATGGTCTCCACGACCGACTTCCACGACGCGCGGAAGGCCACCCTCAAGGCGGCCGCCGACCTGTACGGCGCGAGCAGCACCGAGTACAAGACGGTGAACAAGGCCTGGGCCGCGGTCAACGTCACCTCGGCCAACACCCCGTCCGCCAATCACTGACGGCTGACGAACGAGGTTCGGGTGCCCCGCCGTACGGCGGGGCACCCTTCGACGTTCACGGGGCTCAGTGCTGCTGCGTCTTCTGCGGCGTCACCTCGCTGGGCCGGACCACCACGTAGCCCTCGCCCTCCAGCTTCAGCTGCACGGCCTCGCCGGAGCCGCCGCGGATCATCGAACCGATCGACTGCGACCGGTGCAGCGAGGTGTGCAGGTGAGCGGTCCAGCCCACGATCGCATCCGTGTCGACGAACACCGGCTGCTGCGGCGAGACGGGGATGACCAGCGGGTTTCCCTCACAGATCAGCCCGAGTCGGCCATGCCCGGTGAAGACGCTGTTGAACAGGCCGCCGCCGGTGATGCCCGCGCCCTTCACGGTCTTGATCTCGTACGACAACGTGGAGTCGAAGCAGAGCACGTTCCGGCCGTTGACAGTGAAAACGTCGCCAGGCTCGATGTCGACGATGAAACAGTTCTGCGCCTCGTGCGCGAACCAGGCCTCGCCCTGCCCGCGCACCGCCATCAGCGGCAGACCCTCACCGGTGACCGCACGCTTGAGCATGCCGCCCACGCCCTGGCCCTTGCGCTCGAACTGCAGATTCCCCCGGAAGGCGATCATCGCCCCCTGCCGCGCGAACATGTCGCCGTTGACGGCGTACTTGATCGACTTGGCGTTCTGAATGGTCATGCCCGGCGCGACGGCGGGCTGCACCATGTGGTCACTGGAAAAGAGATCACCCTTCATGCGGGGCATCTTGGCCCGGAGGCTTCCATTCCGCCAAGATCGCGGAGTTGCCGTTCCCGAACGTCCGGGTACCTGCGGATTTTCGGGCGCCCGGACTGGCGCCGGCCCCGGCGGGCTGGCACCGTGGCGGGCATGGGACATCGGCTCGATGACGTGAGTTCCGCAGCTCGGCTGGCCGCTCCGGACGAGGGCATCAGCCAGGAGGAGCTGGCCCTGGCCGCCCGGAACCACGGACTGCCGCTGGAGGCGCTGCGGTACGACGTCACACCGCCCGGCCTGCACTATGTGCTCACGCACTACGACATCCCCGACGTCGACGGCGCCCCGTGGCAGCTGACCCTGGGTGGCCGGGTAAGGCGTCCCCTGCAGCTGGGCGTGGACGACCTGAGGTCGTATCCGGCGGCCACCGTGCGGGTGACCATGGAGTGCGCGGGCAACGGCCGGGCCCTGCTGACGCCGCGGCCGGTGAGCCAGCCGTGGCTGGTCGAGGCGGTCGGCACGGCCGAGTGGACGGGTGTGCCGCTGCGCCTGCTGCTCGCCGAGGCGGGCGTCGAACCGGACGGTGTGGACGTCGTCTTCACCGGCGCCGACCACGGAGTCGAACGCGGCGTCGAGCAGGACTACCAGCGCGCGCTCCCGCTGGACGCGGCCACCGGCGAGGAGTCCGAGATCCTCGTCGCGTACGAGATGAACGGTGCCCCGCTGCCGCCCCAGCACGGCCGCCCGCTGCGTCTGGTGGTGCCCGGTTGGTACGGCATGGCGCACGTGAAGTGGCTGCGTGACGTCACGGTCGTCGACACCCCGTTCACGGGCTTCCAGCAAGCCGTGGCCTACCGGCTCCGCCAGGACGCCGGCGACGAGGGCGAACCCGTCACCCGGATCGCGCCGCGCGCCCTGCTGATCCCGCCCGGCTTCCCGGACTTCATGTCCCGGACCAGGGTGGTCCGCCCCGGCGCCGTACCGCTGACCGGACGCGCCTGGTCGGGCCGCGCACCGGTGACCGGAGTAGAGGTGAGCACGGACGCGGGCCGCTCCTGGCACCCGGCGGAGCTGGAGCAGGTCACCGGTCACCGCTGGGCCTGGCGCCGGTGGACCTTCCCCTGGGACGCCACACCCGGCAGCCACGTCCTGAGCGCCCGGGCCACGGACGCCGAGGGCCACACCCAGCCCTTGGACCAGCCGTGGAACCGAGGCGGCTTCGCCATCAACCTGGTCCAGCGGGTGAGCGTCCTGTGCCTGGACGCCGGCGACTCCGGCACCCCGGGTGAGTCCCGCTGAACGACTGAGCGGGCGCACGGCGCCCCGGTCCACTCTCGCACTTCCCCAATAAGCGTGTCCTGTGCGGGGGTTGACCGTGAAGACCTCCACTGGTTCAGTGGCTGAGCCACTGGACCACTCAGCCACTCGCCCCAGGGGGAACTGTGGAGGCACTGCCGCGCGAGACGATCGTGGACGTCCTGGAGGACCGGCTGCGCGAGGACATCCTCAACGGCCGCCACCCGACGGGCAGTTACCTGCCACCGGAACGCCGGCTCGCCGACGGCTACGGTGTCACCCGCACCACGCTCAAGCACGCCTTCGGGCGGCTGGTCACGGCAGGCCTGCTGGAGACCCGGCACGGAGTCGGAACCCGGGTGCGCGACTACGTGCGCCTGGGCGGCGCCGACCTGCTGCCCATGCTCGTCCGCCACGACGCCCGATGGGTCCAAGAGGTCTTCGAAGTGCGGCGCAGCATCGGCGCGTTGATCGCCGAGCGGGCGGCGTCACGCGCCACCGCCGGCATGCACGACGAACTGCGCGCACTCCTGGAAGCCGTACGGGAGGCCGAGGACACCGACGCGGTGCAACTGGCCGACGTGGAAGTGCACCGCGCGCTCGCCCGGGCCACCGGCAACCGCGTGTACGTCCTGCTCACGAACACCCTCTTCAACGCCTACCTGCCGGTGCGCGCCGCACTCGAGGGGCCCTTCACCGACCCCGCGGCGGCCCACGCGCGGCTGGCCCCGGTCGTCGAAGCCGTGACCGCCGGCGACACCCGGCAGGCGCACACCGCGGCCGACGCCTACCTGGAGGCCACCGAACGCCTCATGCGGGAGAACCTCACGTGAGGGGCACCGCGTTCACCGAGACGATGCTCGGCACGGTCCGCCTCGACGGCGAGCAGCACGAGAAGCAGACGCGCCGCATCCGCCTCGACCTGCGAGCCGAGGCCGACCGTCTGCTGCGCCCTCACCGGACGACCGAGGCCCGTCTGAGCGGCCGGATCAGGATCGCGGGATGGGCCGACGACCCGTGCGCCGAGGGCGAGTTGGAGATCTCCCCGCTTTCCCGACGCCGTATCCGCTACCGGCTCACGTTCACCGCGAACGGCCGCGTCCTCACTCTCGACGGCTGGAAATCCGTGACGCCCCGCAGCCCCGTCACCTCGATGACCGTCCTGCCGTTCACGCTGTTCGAGGGGGATGCGCGGGTGGGCGAAGGGGTGCTGCGTTTCCCTCTCGCCACCGGTCTCGCGCCCTTCCTCCTCAGCTTCCGCTTCCCCCGGCGCGACACCGGCGCGGAGCACCTCGCGCCGCGCTGGAACGGTGCCCCGGGGCGCACCGAGGTCTGGTACACGACCCTGACCGATCCGGCGAGCGGCACCGGCGTCTGGCTGCACCACGAACTGACCGCGCCCGCCGACGGATCCGAGCCGACGGCGCACGGCTGGGTCGCGGCCTTCCCCCGCCGCGGCGAGGTACGGCACGCCCGGTTCGGACCCGTCCCCTGGAAGAGCCCCGCGAGCGGTTTCAGGGCAGACGGCGTCACCGCCATGCCCGGCCGACTGACCGGCACCGCGGGCGAGTTCGGCTGGGACCTCACCGAACGCGCCGAAGGGCCTGCGCTGTTCACCTTTCCGCGCTGGTCCTGGCGCCGCCCCCTGCTGCCCGCCGCCCAGATGCTCCCGGCCGCGCGGGCCACGTACGAGGGCGCCATTTCTTACGGGGACCGTACGGTGAACCTGGCCGGCGCACCCGGCGCCACGGCCCGCATCTACGGGCACGGCAACGCCCGGCGCTGGGCCTGGCTCCATGCCGAGCTGGGCGGCGGTGATGTGCTGGAGATCGTCGCGGCGGTCTCCACCCGCCCGGGCCTGCGCCGGCTGCCGCCGCTGGTGTTCCTGCGCCTGCGGCGCCACGGCCGCACCTGGCCGCGTCGTGCGGAGCGGTCGGCGATCGGACTGCTGGGCCTTGGACGTTTCCGGGCACGGATCGGCCTGCCCGGCTGGACCGTGACCGGCCGCACCGCCCTGCGCCGCATCCGCGTCGAGGTCACCCAGCCCGCCGAGCGCACCCTCACCCTGGAGTACCGCGATCCGGACGGCTCCCGCGCCGTATGTCGCAACAGCGAGACGGCCGACGCCCGCGTCGTACTGGAGTGCTGGTGGGGCCGCTGGCGCCCGGAAGCCGACTGGGCCCTCGACGCCACCGCGCACGCCGAGGTGGGCGAGCGGTGAGCGCCGAAGGACTCGTCGCCGCGCTGCTCGCCGACACGGGCGACGAGGCGTGGCCCGCCCGGGTGCCGGACCGCCTGGACGCCCTCCTCGACGCGATGCCCGGCCCCGCACGAGCCGGCGTACGGATGGGTCTCGCGGCGGTCGAGACGTACGCCGTCGCCCGCACCGGCAGACGCCTGGCGGCCCTCGACCTCGACGGACGCGAGGAAGTCCTCGGTGCGCTCGGCGGGCGCCCCGCGCTCGCCCCGCTGCTGGATGTCCTCAAGGTGCTCGTCCTGCTCGCGGCGGCCACCGAGCGGCTGCTCGCGGTATCCGGCGGACCCGCAGCCGGCCCGGCACCCGAGGACCCGCCCCTGGACTGCACACCGGCGCATGCCTGGCCCGCGCGTTCCACCGCCGACGCGGTGGTGGTCGGATCCGGAGCCGGCGGAGCGATGGCCGCCCGCACGCTCGCCCGGGCCGGACTGAGCGTCGTCGTGCTGGAGGAGGGGGAGCACCACTCGACGGCCTCCTTCGGCCGAAGGGCACCGCTCGACCGGTTCACCGAGCTGTACCGGGACGGCGGCGCCACCTTCGCCCTGGGCAACCCGCCCCTCCTGCTGCCCGTCGGACGCGCCGTAGGCGGCACCACCGTGGTCAACTCCGGTACCTGCTACCGCACTCCGGCCCCCGTGCTGGAGCGCTGGAGCCGCCACGGCTTCCGGCTCGCCGAACGCTTCGGACCCTGGCTCGACGAGGTCGAGCGCACCGTGCGCGTGGCCACCCAACCGCTCGACGTCCTGGGCAACAACGGACTGCTCGCCCTCGCCGGGGCCGAACGGCTCGGCTGGCGCGCCGGGCCCCTGCGCCGCAACGCCCCCGGATGCAGGGGCTCCTGCCAGTGCGTGGTGGGCTGCCCCACCGGCGCCAAGCAGAGCGTGCAGCTCTCTGTCCTGCCCGACGCCTGCACCGCGGGGGCCAAGGTCGTGACGGGCGCGCGGGTACGGCGGATCCTGCTGGACCGCGACCGCCCCGGCGAACCCCGGGCAGCCGGTGTCCAGGTACGGCGGCCGGACGGCAGCCGGCTGGAGATCCTCAGTCCGCTCGTCGTGACCGCCGCCGGAGCGCTGCAGACACCGGCGCTGCTGCGCCGCTCGGGACTGGGCGGCCATCCGCGCCTCGGCCGCAACCTCAGCGTGCACCCGGCCACCAGCGTCGCCGGACGCTTCGCCGAGCGTGTCACCTCCTGGCAGGGCGTACTGCAGAGCGCCGGCATCGAGGAGCTCCACGACCGGGGCATCCTCATCGAGGCCACCGCGAGCCCGCCGGGCATGAGCAGCTTCGTACTGCCGGGCCTCGGCCGGGCGCTCCGCCGCGAACTGGAGGGTGCGGAGCACCTCGCGACCCTCGGCGCCATGATCGCCGACCGTCCCTCGGGCCGAGTCCAGGGACGCGAGCGCACCCTCGTCCGCTACGACCTGGACCGCCGTGACGGAGACCGGCTGATGACCGCTGTCCGGGCCATGGGCCGGCTCCTCTTCGCGGCGGGCGCCGAAGAGGTCCTCACCGGCATCCCGTGCGCGCCCCGCGCCCGCTCGCTCGGCGAACTGGACGAGCTCCTCGCCGCAGTGGACGCGCGCCGGCTGCACCTCTCGGCGTTCCACCCCACCGGCACGGCCGCCGCCGGCGACGATCCCGAGCGCGCCCCGGTGGACCCCGAAGGCCGGGTGCGGGGTGTGCGCGGCGTCCTGGTCGCCGACGCGTCCGTGCTGCCGTCCTGTCCGGAGGTCAACCCTCAGCTGAGCGTCATGGCGGCGGCTCTGGGCATCACGGAATCGCTCGTCGAACGCGAGGGCGGCAGGCCACAGCGCTGATACAGGTGCGGGGCAGGCGAGCGCCCGGTCGCCGCCGAGCCCGGCACGGCGGAGCATGAGGGCATGGGCACCGCCACGGGACGCACACGGGTGGCGCGCCTGGCGGCGTGGGTGCTCGCCGTCCTGTCCCTCGCCGTCGTGATCGCCACCGCCACCGCGCGCAGCACCGTGCTGGACGCGGGGTTCTACCGGTCCGTACTGGACGACCAGCACGCATACTCGCGGCTGTACGACCAGGTCCTTGTCGATCCCCGGGTCAGCCCCGTGACCAGGGACCTGCTCGGCCGGCTGCCGGTCCCGGAGGCGGCGGTGACGTCCAACCTCAAGACGGTGCTGCCGCCCGAGACGCTTCGCGCCCTCACGAACGAGCAGATCGGACACCTCGTCGCCCATCTGCGGGGCGACGAGGACCCGCTGCGTCTGTCGGTCGACGTCCGGCCCCTGGCGGCGAACCTCGGGGACCTCTCGCAGATCTACTTCGGCGACCTCGTGGGATCCCTGCAGGAGACCCCCGAACCCGATTTCGCGGCCTTTCGCGCCGGGCTCGTCCAGGCCGTGACCCGGCTGACCGCGGGACAGGCACCGGTCCGGCTGCCCAGCCTCTCCCTGACCGCACAGCAGGTCTCGGCCGCGGCCGACACACTGCTGCGAGCCGTACCGGAGAGCGGGCGGCCGGCGCTGCGCGCCGACGTCGAGGCGGCCCTCGCCGACGGCGATGTCGCCGGTGCACTCGCCGCCGTCGGACCGGCCGTCTTCTCCGACCGTACGCGTGCGGCCGCCGCGGATCTGCGGAAGGCGGCCGACGGCGGAACCTGGAACATCACGGCCGACCTCGGAGCGGGCTCGGTCGGCGCCCTCGACCAGGCGCGCGCCGGGACGCGACTCGCGCTCGGCGTGGTCGAACCCCTGGCCCTGCTGGTGGCCCTCGCGTCCCTCGCCGTGCTGTGGTTCACCGCGCCGCCAAACGTGCCAGGGCGGCTGCGGCAGCTGGGCTGGGCGCTCGGCGCGGGCGGCCTCACGGCGGCCGTCGTCGCCCTCGTCCTGGGGCTGATGACCGGCCGCAAGGTACTGGACACGCCGTCGTCCTGGCCGGAGTCGGTCGCGCGGCTGGTCGACGACGTGCAGACCGCCGCCTTCGACCGCATGCTCACCGCCGCCCTGACGACCGCCCTCGTGCCGCTGCTCGCGGGCGCCCTCCTCGTCGCCCTCGCACGGCTCATGGAACGACGACCGGACCCTTTCGCCACCCGCCGTGCCCAAGCCGTGCCCGCCCTCGGCGCCACCGCGCTCGCCCTGGCCGGGGTGGCCCTGGTGCCGCTCGCGTTCACCGGCCAGGACGCCCGCGTCTGCCAGGGCAGCACCCGCCTGTGCGACCTGCCGTACGACGAACTCGCTCAACTCACCTCGCACAACGCGATGTCCACGACGGCGGACCGGTTCATCGGCCCGCTCCAGGACCCCGGCATCACCGGCCAGCTCGGCGACGGCGTACGCGCCCTGCAGATCGACACCTATCACTGGGAGCGGCCCGATCAGGTCGCCGAGCGGCTCAAGGAGTCCGACATCCCGCCCGAGGCGCAGAAGTTCGTCCTGGACGCCGTCAACCGGTTCAACCCCGCGCGCGAGGGGTGGTGGCTGTGCCACTCGGTGTGCCGCGCGGGCGCGCTCGAACTGGTGCCGACACTGCGGGAGTTGGGGGACTGGCTGCACGCGCACCCCACCGAGGTCGTCACCCTCATCGTGCAGGACGACATCAGCGGCACCGACACGGCACACGCCGTCGAACAGGCCGGGCTGACGGACCTGCTGTTCACCCCCGACGAGGACGCCCACCACCCCTGGCCCACCGTCGGCGACATGATCGACGACGGCCACCGCCTCGTCGTCTTCGCCGAGCGGGCCGACGGCCCCGCACCCTGGTACCGGAACTTCTACCGGTACGGCATGGAGACGCCGTTCGCCTTCCGGTCCGCACAGGAGATGACCTGCGCACCGCACCGCGGGGGCACGGACAAGCGGCTCTTCCTCCTCAACCACTTCATCACCATCGACGGCGGCAGCCGCCTCGACGCCGGACAGGTCAACCGGCGCCAGGACGTGCTGGACCGTGTCCACGCCTGCGAGCGCGAGCGCGGCCGCCCGGTCAACTTCGTCGCGGTGGACTACACGACGATCGGCGACGCCGGGGGAGCGGTGAACGCCCTCAACGCCGAGCGCGCACACGACCGTTGACGGCAGGCGCTCCGAGTTCCGGCACCGTGGCGCCGCTCCGGCCGTGAAGACCTGACGAGTTCCTCATATCCGTCCGCCAAGGTCGACACATGATCAGATCCATACGGATACCGGCCGCCGTCCTGGCCACCTCGCTCCTGCTCGCCGGCTGCGGAGGCGACAACGAGGCGGCGATGGACCACGCGACCGGCGCCGCCCCCGAACCGGGGAACGGCACAAGTCACGCAGCCAGGACCACGCCCGTTCCGCAAGTCTCCCCACGGACGGCACCCCAGCAGGTGCCGGGGCTGGGACCGAAGACCTGGGCCAAGGTCCCCTCCACTGCCCGTCAGGTCGTCGTCGTCACCGGACGGGGCCGCGACTCGTCCGTGTCCACCGTGGTGCTGTACGAATGCACCGCCTCGGGCTGGCAGGCCGGTGCGAGTTGGCCCGCGCACAACGCCGCCAGGGGCTGGAGCGACCATCACCGCGCCGGTGACCTCCGCTCGCCCGTCGGCGTCTACGCCCTCACGGACGCCGGAGGGCTGCTCCCCGACCCCGGCACCCGGCTGCCGTACGACCGCGGGCCCGCTTTCGCCGCCGTCGGCACGGGTTTCGAGGGCGAGCCGCTGACCGGCTCGTTCGACTACGTCATCGCCATCAACTACAACCGCAGGCCCGGAACCACGCCCTTGGACTGGACCCGCCCGCTGGGCGCGGCACGCGGCGGTGGAATCTGGTTCCACGTCGACCACGGCGGTCCCACCCACGGCTGCGTCAGCGTCGCCCGGGCGCACATGGAGACCCTGCTGCGCGCACTGGACCCGGACCGGAGCCCTGTCGTGGTCATGGGTGACGGCGACTCCCTGCGGAAGTGAACACCCCTCGGCAAGGCGCCACGGCGGGCGTGGGTGAAGGTGGCAGGCGGATATGAGGAAGTTGTCAGGGTGTGGGAAGTGCCTCGCGCCCGGCCACTGCCCTCTCCGGTGCGCTTAGCATCGGCCTCGTGTGTGCACATGTGCTGGTCGCTGAGGACGATGAGATGCAGGCGGAGCTGATACGCCGCTCGCTGTTGCAGGAGGGCCACAGCACGACCGTGGTCCACGACGGTGCGGCCGCGCTCGACGCCGTCCGGCGGCACAGGCCGGACCTTGTCGTGCTGGACCTGATGCTCCCGGTCATCGACGGCCTCGGCGTGTGCCGGGTGCTGCGGCGCGACGAGGACATCCCCGTCCTGATGCTCACCGCCCGCTCCGCCGAGGAGGACATCCTGCTCGGCCTGGAACTCGGCGCGGACGACTACATGACGAAGCCCTACAGTCCGCGCGAACTGATGGCCCGCATCCGCACCGTCCTGAGGCGCAGCGGGCGCAACGCTCTTGATCCCGAACGCTGCGAAGGGCGGACCGTCCGGGCCGCCGGGATCAGCGTGGACCCCGCACGCCATGAGGTGCTGTGCGACGGGAGGCCCGTGGAATGCACCCCGGGCGAGTACGAGATCCTGCTGGCCATGGCCGGCGAGCCCGAGCGGGTGTTCTCCCGGCGGCAGTTGCTCCAGTGCACCCGCGGCATCGACCGGGCCTCCACCGAGCGGGCCATCGACGTGCACATCATGAACCTGCGCAAGAAGATCGAGGCGGATCCGCGCAGCCCCGTGCGGCTGCTCACCGTGTTCGGCGTGGGGTACAAGCTCAGCGGCGACCGATGAGGTCCGGCATCCCGCTCCGCAAGAGTCTTCTGGTACGGCTGCTCATCACCTCGGTGCTGATCGCGATGTGCTCCGTGGCGGCCACTGCCTGGCTGGCGGTGGAGACGACGACCCGCGCCCTCCAGGAGGAACAGGGGCAGGTTCTCGCCGACGACACGGAAATCCTCCGGGAGCTCAGCGCCTACGCGGCGACCCATCGGGACTGGCGCGGCGCCGGGCACACGGTACGCACGCTGTCGGAAAGGACGGGACGCCGCATTGCTCTGACAACGCCGGAGCGGACGCCGATCGCCGACTCGGCGACCGTGCGGACGTCCCTGCCGCCCCGGGCCGCCGCCACCGTCGACCCGCTGCGCACCGACACCTACTCGGAACGGGGCGCGCAGCTCAGCGGGATCGACCCCCGCGCAGTGGGGCCGTACCGGCTGACGGACAAGGAGCGCGCACGCCTCGGCAAGTTGGCGCTGATCCGGCAGCAGTGCTTCCGGCGCAACGGGTTCGAGACGACGATCGTGCGGACCCCCAGCGGCCGCCCCGTCCTCACCGGAGAGGACGGTGGCAACACGGATGACTATGTGCCGACCGAGTGCGCCGACGGGAAACTCAACACGCCCACCCCCACGGAGACGAAGGCCCTGGCCGAACTGACAGGGCTCGTCCGGACCTGCCTGACGCACAGTCGGCTGCCCCTTACCGACCCTCTGGCCGTCACACTGGACTTCACGTATCCGGCCGTGCGGCCGCGGTACAGCGCAGGGAGGCATCCGGCCCCGACGACGGCCGCCACGGACCGGGCGGTGAAGGAGTGCATCGACAGCGCCCGCCGTCATCAGCTCGACGCGTACGTCGCCCCGACGGCCGAACTCTTCCTCGGCAGCGGGAGCAGCGCCCCGCCCCACTTCGACATGTCACCGGCCAACAAGGCGAAGGTCGTCGGAGTCGCCGCGCTCGTCCTCGCCCTCACGGTCGCTGTGACCGCACTGGTCGCCACCCGGCTCGTACGACCGCTGCGCGCCCTCACCCACGCGGCGCAGCAACCGCCCGAACAGCATGTACGTGTGCCCGTCACCACCCGGGACGAGACCGGCATCCTGGCCGAGGCGTTCAACGACCTGACCGAACGCCGCGAACGCCTGGAGGCGCAGCGCAAAGCGATGGTCAGCGACATCGCCCACGAACTGCGCACCCCACTCACCAACATCCGCGGCTGGCTGGAGGTGACCCGGGACGGTGTCGTCGCCCCGGACCCCGAACTGCTCGCCTCGCTGCACGAGGAGGCGCTCGTGCTCCAGCGCGTCATCGACGACCTCCAGGACCTCGCCGCCGCCGACGCGGGCACGCTGCGCCTGCACCGCGAACCGGTCCGCGCCGACGAACTCCTCGAACAGGTCGCCGCGGCCCACCGGGTGCGCGCGGACGGGGCCGGCATCCGCCTGCGCACGAAGGCCGGCGGCGCCCCGTGGCTCGACGCGGACCCGGTCCGGATGCGGCAGGCGCTGGGCAACCTCGTCTCCAACGCGATACGGCACACTCCGGCCGACGGCACGATCACGCTCTCCACCCGTACGGACGGCGACCACGTCGTCCTTGAGGTCGCCGACACCGGCAGCGGCATCGCCCCGGAGGACCTGGCCAGTGTCTTCGAGAGGTTCTGGCGGGCCGAGAAGTCCCGCAGCCGGCGTACCGGTGGCAGCGGGCTCGGCCTGTCCATCGTCCGCCAGCTCGCCGCCGCCCACGACGGTACGGTCACGGCCACCAGCGAGCCGGGCGTCGGCTCCGTCTTCACGCTGCGGCTCCCTGTCCTGCGGCCGGGTGGGGGTTCCCCGACCGGCGTCGCATCGCCCGCCGACGTACAGGGTGATCCGTCAGCCGTGTGAGACGTTCAGCCCGTAGAAGGCGACCCGCGCACCCTTCGTGGTGCTGTCGGATGACGACTGGTTGTAGGAACCGGCCTTGAAGTACTGCTTGTACGGGAAGAACGACGACGGAATCGGGTAGTGCGTGGTGCTGCCGTTGACGGTCAGGTCGATGGTTCGGCCGCCGGAGACCGCGATGGTGTAGTTCCATGTCTTGCCGACCGACACATGTCCCACGGTGTGCAGGGTCTGGCCGCCCGCCGGTGAGTTCTCGGTGCCGATGACGATGTCGCCGCTGGAGCGGTAGTACAGCTCGAGCAGCGGTTTGGTGGACGAGCCGCCGGAGCCCAGGTGGATCTGTCCGACGCAGACGTTGGAGGTGACCGACACCACGCGAAGCGTGGCGCTCATCCGGTGGCTGCCGCCCAGCGGCCAGTCGGCCGCGCTGCCGTTGCGGTTCATCTCGCGCAGCTCGGAGCGGGCGTAGTGGGAGTTGGGGGTGGTGACGCCCTTCTCGGGCGCCCAGAACGTCATCGCACCGTCTCGGGTGTCGGTGTAGAAGTACGCGTCCTGGTAGCCGTTGGCTCCTTGCAGGCGGGCGGAGGAGATGGTGGTCGGCGAGCCGGGGGAGCCCACGGGTTCCTGCAACTGCCAGACCGAGAGGTCGAAGTTGCCACCGGGCGCGACGTTCGGGTCGGCCGCGCCTGCGCTGGAGGTGCCCAGCAGGGTCACCGCGGAGACGATGCCCGCGACGGTGGCCGCTGCCAGTGCCCTGGAACGAGTCATGTCGACGTCCTTCGGGGTGTGGGGGAAAGGGGTTCATGCTGGATGTTCACATGGATGAACATTGGGCGCCTCTGTGAACCCGACGTCTGTGCGGTGACGGTAAAGGTCTGAACCAACGGCGTCAAGAGGGTGAGCGCGAGCGGGAGTTGAGGCTCGATGCCGCTCCATCCGGAGAAGCGATCGGAGAGGCGATCGGAGAGGCGATCGGAGAGGCGATCGAGGTGGTGACCGGGTTCATGTGGCCAAAGCCACTGATTTTCAGTGGTTTCGGCCATTTCTCCGCAGAGGGTCACGAGCTAGCGTTTCCGTTCCCGCCCCCACTTGTTCGGACGGCCCCGTGCTCGCAGATCTCTCCTCGCTCATAGCGGCGACCGCCCAGTGGCTGACGCGTTCCTATCCGTCGGACGGCAGCGCGATGGACTCGGCTCTCTCCGAGGTACAGGCCCGGCAGGCCGTGACCGTCGCGGCGTGGCTGCGCTATCCGACGCGGATGGACGCCGCGCTCGTCGGAGTGGCCGGACCCGGCGGCTCGGGCCGACTCGACTGGATCACCGGAGCGGACGGCGGCGTTCACGAAGCCGGGGACGGCGGTGTGGACGCGGCCGCGTGGCGCACCTGGGTGGACGAGGTCGTGGCCAGCTGGGCTGCCTGCTTGCTGACCGATCCGGAACTGGCCGGCACGGCGGTGGCCGCACTCGCGGACTGCGACCACACGGCCGGCGTGCCGATCGAGTTCCGGCGCCTGACCGCGCCCGACCACCGCGCCCGGCGGGCCGCGGCGCTACTGCGCCACCCGGACCTCCTCGCTCCCATAGCCGATCTGCACCACGCCGCACTCCTGGACAGGCTGACGCCGGGCGAGGCGCTCACGGCGTAGCGCAGACGCAACCGGGGCAGCCGCCCGGCCGCTCGCGACACTCAGCTGACCAGCACCTGGGGACTGGCCTCTTTGAGCTTGGCGTTGGCCCACCGCATCTGCCGCAGGGTGTCCGGGTGGCAGTCCTGGACCAGCTTGAGGAGCTCGGCGTCCTTGAGGGCCTGTGCCGCCTGGGCGAGCATCTCCCAGTCGATGGACACCCCTGACGCGTCCGTGTAGATCTTCCGCAGATCGCGCAGCATCAGCAGGTCGCCCGTGCCGTGGCGGCCGATCCGCTCGCCGGCCTTCTCCCGCACGCGTTGGGTGAGAGAGGACTCCTCGGCGGGCTTGGGGTCCAGCTTCACTCCGAAGCGCTCACCTGCCTCGGCCAGCGCGCGCACGTGGCGCTGGGACCAGGTGGCCAGGTCGCGTGCGAGATGGTGGGTCTCGTGGTCTGCCTTGTTGCGCTCGGAGACGTCCAGCAGATGTCGGGCCAGCTCATTCTCGCTTCGGTGCAGCTCCCGAAGAACCGAGTCGATCTTCATGACCTGTCTCCCGAACTCGAGTACGGGCGCGAGCGGTCCTCTTCGTGGACCTCGGCCGGTGTTCCGCCCACCGTCGGCGGCACTCCGGCGGAGCGGGGCGCCGACGCGGTCGTGGTCGGGGCCGGGGCGGGGGCGTCCTGCCGGGCCACCAGGCGGACGCCCGCGGCGGCCGTCTTGAAGAGCGGTTGTTTGGACGCCGGGTCCCAGTCGGTGAGCGTCAGCTCGTTGGCGGCGCGGGGGGCACCGCCGGGTTCGTGTCCGGCGTCCGTGTCCCAGTAGCCGTAGTGGAACGGCAGGAACACCACCCCGTCCCGGATGTCGGTGAGCCGTGCCGCGGCGCGTACCGACCCCCGGGGCGTGGTGACCTCCACCAGATCGCCCTCGGTGACTCCCTCGGCTTCCGCGTCCGCAGCGGACAGCTCCACCCACATCCGCGGTGCGGCGGACTGCAGTTGCGGTGCACGGGCCGTCTTGGTCCGGGTGTGGAAGTGGTACAGCGTGCGGCCGGTGATGAGCAGCAGCGGATAGTCGTCACTGGTCTGCTCGTGCGCGGGAAGATAGGCCGCGGCCCGGATGACGGCCTTCCCGTCGGGATTGAGTGCCCGGTACTCGTCCGGTTCCAGAGGTGCGCCGGTCACCAGGTCGCGGCCGTAGCTCTCGCAGTGGTCCGGGTCGCTCCAGAAGTGTCCGCCGCCGTAGAGCCGTTCCGTGCCGTCGGGATGCTCCTCGTCGCACGGCCACTGGATGCCGCCGCGCTCGCGCAGCCCGGCGTAGGTGATGCCGGTGTAGTCGCAGGGGCGGCCACGGCTGCATTCCTTCCACGCCTCGAAGGCCGACTCAGGGTCGTGCCACTTCACCAGCGGCTTGTCGCTCCTGTCCGAGAGCTGCATCCGCGTGGCGTAGTCGAGGAAGATGTCGAGGTCCGGCCTGGCCTCGCCCGGCGGGTCGACGGCCTTCTCCGACAGGTGGACGGTGCGATCGGCGTTGGTGAAGGAGCCGGTTTTCTCGCCCCAGGTGGCGGCGGGCAGGACCACATCCGCCAAGTGGGCGGTCTCGGTGAGGAACAGGTCCTGCACGACGAGGAAGAGCCTGTCCTGCGAGAGGAGTGAGCGCACGCGGGACAGCTCCGGCAAGGAGACGGCCGGGTTGGTGCCGGTGACCCAGAGCATGCGGATCGACCCGTTCTCCACATAGCGCATCATCTGCATGGCATGGGTGGGCGGGCCGTAGTGGGGGATCTGCAGGGGTTCGACGTTCCACAGCTCGGCCAGGTCGGCTACCTGGGAGTCGTCGGCCCAGTTGCGGAATCCCGGGAGGTCTCCGTCCGCGCCGCATTCGCGGGTGTTCTGGGCGCTCGGCTGACCGTTCATCTGGAGCACTCCGCGGCCGGGCTCGCCGAGCATGCCGCGGATCAGATGCAGGTTGTTGACCTGCACGGCCGCGGCGGTGGCCTGATGGGACTGGTAGAAGCCCTGCAGGACGGTGGAGAGCAGTCGCTCGGCCCCGCCCAGGATGCGGGCCGCCCGCCGGATCTCTTCGGCCGGTACGTCACAGATCTCGGACACCCGCTCCGGCGGGTACTCCTTCACGCGTTGTTCGAGCTCGTCGTAGCCGACCGTGTGGGCGTCGATGTACTCGCGGTCGATGTGGCCGCCTGCGACGACCTCGTGCAGCAGGCCGTTCATCAGGGCCAGGTTGGTGCCCGGCCTCGGAGCCAGGTGGACGGTGGCCTTGCGCGCGACCGGGCTGGGACGGGGGTCCACACAGACGACAGCGGGCGGGGTCGGCCCGGCCAGCCGGTCCAGGACACGGCTCCACAGCACCGGCTGCGTCTCGGCCATGTTGTGTCCGAACAGGGCGATGACGTCGGCATGGTCGATGTCGGTGTACGAGCCGGGTTGCCCGTCGCACGCGAAGGACTCCTTGAGGGCGGCGGCCGCCGTGGCCGTGCACAGCCTCGTGTTGCCGTCCAGATGAGGAGTGCCGAGCCCGCCGCGGGCGATCACGGCGAGCGTGTAGTACTCCTCCAGGAACAGCTGGCCGGTGGTGTAGAAACCGAGCGCCGAGGGCCCTTGCTCGTCCAGCAGCTCCCGGGTGCGGGAGACGATGCGGCGCATGGCCGTGTCCCAGTCCGTCTCCGTGAGCTCGCCGTCGATCCGGACCAACGGTCGGGTGAGGCGGTCGGGTGAGCCGTTGGCCTGCCAGCCGAAGAGGTCCTTCGGATCCAGGCGGCCGTGGTTGACCCGGTCGTCGGCCCGGCCGCGCACCCCGACGATACGGCCGTCCTTCACTGCGATGTCCATCGCGTCACCGTTGGAGTGCAGGATCGATGCCGTGGGCACCCATCGGTCCACCTGCTCGGCGGTGAGACCGTCCGCGAGGTAGGAATCCACCCGGGTGGGCCATGCTTCACCCGGCCCGTACGGCGTGCGGCTGCCCCAGGGGTCCGCGATCCGGTCCATCCGTCCCATCTCAGTGCTCCTCGCGCGCCACGCCGTACGAGTACCGGGCTTCCCCATGACCCTGCTGGGTCGCGACCGCTCTCCCGCTGCCGCGGACACGGACGGTGGCTGGGCGCAAGGGCCCGGCCACCGTGGCCTTCGTGCGGCGTGTCAGTCCTCCTTGCCGCGTCCGCTGAGGGCATCGCGGAGCCGGTCGACGAGTCCGGCTCCCGGAGCCAGCAGTTTGTTGGCCGGAGGCTTGTCCGGGGCGGACGGGTGGGGGCGGGTCGGTGCCGTCTTCTTCGCCTGCCGGACCTTGTCACCCAGGTCGTCGAGCGTTCCCGGGGGAGCGGCGTCACGCAGCATGGGGAAGAGGTTCTCCTCCTCGTCGGCGACGTGCGAGCGGATCTCGGGCATCAGCACACCGATGAGCCGGTCGAACTCGGGGTCGTCCGCCTCGCAGCCCTCCAGGTCCTTCATGATCTGCTCGGCCCTGGAATGATCGTCGATCTCCTTGTCCGCGATCATGTCCCCGTTGGCCAGGTACTGCCGCACAGCCGGGTACAGGTACGCCTCCTCGGCCACCGAGTGGCGAACGAGCTCCATCGTTGCCTGGTCCGCGTAGAGCTTGCGCTTCTTCTCGCCGGGCGGCAGCGCTTCGATCTTGCCGAAGAGCTCCTCGACCTCTCGATGATCGGTCATCAACTCGTTGATGACGTTTCCTCCATGCCCCATGTTCAGCACCTCCAGGCCAGTTGGTCGATTTCCTTGGCGGGTCCGTCGCGGCTTCCGGGTGCCCTCCTCACCGGCGGGTTAACGCGGATCGCGAACTGCTGCCGCCATCTCATGACTGTGCAGGTGGTACACGTTGAACGCCCGGCGGATGACAGGCTGCGCGACGTTGCGGACCGGTACACCCCCGCTGGTCATGCCGTGCTCCGTACCCGAGTGCGCGTGTCCGTGGACAGCCAGGTCCGCACCCGCGGTGTCGACCGCCTCCGCCAGCAGGTAGCTGCCGAGGAACGGATAGATCTCCAGGGGCTCGCCGGCCAGCGTGTCCGGTACGGGGGAGAAGTGTGTGAGGGCGATCCGCGTGCCGCAGCCCTGCGCGGCCAGCTCGTCGAGGGACGTGCGCAGTCCGTCGGCACAGCGGCGTGTGTACCGGATGAACTCCTTCATCAGGGGTTCGCCGAACTCGCTGCCGCTGCGTCCCACGAATCCGCCGCCGAAGCCCTTGGTGCCGGCGACGCCGACCCGTTCGCCGTCCACCTCGACGATCGTGCCCTGCCCTTCGAGGACGCGTACGCCTGCCTCGTCGAGGACGGCGGTGACCTCCTCGGGCTTCTCCTCGTGGTGGTCGTGGTTGCCGAGGACGGCGACGACCGGCACCGGCAGCCCGGCCAGCTCCTGAGCCACGACGCGTGCCTCCTCCGGTGTGCCGTGACGGGTGAGGTCGCCGGCGAGCAGCAGGAGATCGGCGCAGTCGGACAGGGTGTCGAAAGCCGGCCTGAGCAGGCCCTGGCTGTCCAGACCCATGTGAATGTCTCCGACGGCCGCGACGCGGATCATGCCAGCTCCTCCGGATGGTCGGGAGCCGCGGCCTCCGCCACGACGATGTCGAAGTGGACGGACTGCCCGGCCAGTTCCTCGTTCACCGTGCGCATCAGCTCGTCGCGGCAGTGCGCGGTCGGAACGGTGCCGACGACAGACACGGCCGAGCCGCGGGCCTCGACCCGCAGGCCCAGTTCACCGGCTTCCTCCGCGGCAAGCCGCTCTTGCAGATGGGCGATGCGGTATTCGATGTTCTGGGCCGTTCCCGTGCCCGCCGCGGTCGTGGCGGACTCCGGCCGGCCTCCGGCACGGTCGTTCATCGGTGTCCTCCCTGC
Source organism: Streptomyces sp. NPDC005485 (assembly GCF_040606085.1). Lineage (NCBI taxonomy): Bacteria > Bacillati > Actinomycetota > Actinomycetes > Kitasatosporales > Streptomycetaceae > Streptomyces > Streptomyces sp. NPDC005485. The sequence goes on from NZ_JBEXDZ010000017.1 coordinate 71,488, forward strand.
GGTGTGATGACTTCCAGGCGCTCCAGCAGGTAGAGGAAGGCAGCCGGCATCGGCTCGTCCCCGAAGTCGAGGCGGATCTGTTCCCAGTCGACCTTCTCGCGCAGTTGCCGGGCGATCGGCAGAACGGCGCCGAAGTCACAGTGGTGCTCCGCGAAGGCGGCGAGCAGACTGCGCACCAGGTCGGTCGGTGCGAGCACCGGCATGTGCACCGAGTCCACCGACAGTTGGGTCGCTCTCGCGAGGAGCTCCGTGGTGACGGTCTGATGGGCCAGCTCGAAGAGGAGGTCGATGTCCTGGCCGAAGCACTTGGCCTTCATGAGCCAGTCCTCGGGCGGCGCGTACACCGTCAGACCGGCTTCCTCCAGCGTGGCGGCGACCGCGTCGGCGTCCTCGGGCCTGACACAGAAGTCGGCGTCGTGCTGGAAGTTGCCCGTTCCACCGTGCGCGTAGACGGCCACGCTCCCGGCCAGGGCGAACTCGTGACCGTGCTTCTTGAGAACCGACGCGACCTGTTTGGTCGCCTCCAGGATCGCCTGATTTCGGTCGGGGGGCAGCGCTTCCGCGTTCAGGTCGCTGCTGGGGCGGTCCACGTCCGGTCCGCCCGCCAGACGCAGGCCAGGAACCGCGCCCCGCTCCTCGCGAGCGGCGTCATCCGCGTTCTGCGTCACTGCTGCTCCGTTTCGGGACGGCGGCTGGTGCGCGACGGGCGCATGCCGACTGTCTGCGACTGAGCCTGCTCCAGGGGATATCGGCCCCAGCCCTCTCACCGCTGCCCCTGGGTGACCGGTCCCTGGGCGGTCGCGTCCGTCTCACGTGGCCGGTTCCGGAGGGGGCAGAGGCCCGGGGGCCGGTCCGGGCTTGGGATACGGATCGGGCCGGGGCGTCGGAGGCACGGGATCCGGCTCGGGCGGTGCGGGCCGCCCTGGCGGAACGGGATCGGGCCCCGGGGCGGGTACCGGTCCCGGCAGCGGGCCGGGCTGCGGGTCCGTCGGGCCCGGCGCCGGCGTGGGCTTGGGTGGCGTGGGGTCGTTCGGTGGTGTACTCATCGGCCCCCTTCCATGGTCGGTGCGCTGATGGCAGTACGGGTCTCCACTGCGGCCCGGATGAATCATGCTGCCCGCCCGGACACGCTCGGTAGGCGCCGAAAACGCGCATCGCCGAAGGACTGCTCAACTGAAGATCGTCCAGGAGGTCGTGCCGTTGGCCGCCATCAGCACGAAGAGAACGATCAGGTCCGCGATGCCAAGACCCAGCCCGAGCAGCGCCCTGAAGCGGCGTGGTGTGTCCCGTCGTAGGGCGAGGACGGCCAGCACGATGGCGATGGGGCCGAGCACGAGGTTGAGGACGAGGAGACCGACAAGGCCGAGCACAAAGGAGGCCACGGCCATGCCTTCGGTGTCCTGCCTGCCCGTGGCGCGCGCCGGGGGCGCTGTCATACGCATCGTCTAAGCCCTCCCCGTCCCGCCCCGTCGCCGTCGCTCGCGCACGGCGAAGGTGATGAGCCAGCAGCCGATGAGCACGGCGAGGACCACGGAGACCGGCCCGGGGAGGTACGCGGCCGACCCCAGGACAATGGCCAGCAGAACCAGGGCCACGACAAGGAAGAGCACCGCCTACCTCCTTTCGCCCGGGCGTACGGACATCGGTGAAGTTCGCCTCGGTCGGGTTCGCCTTTGCGTGTGCATGCCGCTACGGGTCTCCAGGCGTGACCACCTCACGCCTGTGCGACGCGTGTTGACGCAAACTGTCTCCACTGCGTGCCGACGATGAGAGAGCGAACGACGGGACCGGGACCGGGCTCGCGCTCGCGAGCGGTGCGGCTTCCCCTCGGGGGTGCCGTACGGCGTGCAGCACACGGTCGCACCCCGTGCCATGCACGCCGTTTCCGCGGCGGATCAGCGTTTCGCTGCGAGTGCCGGCGCTGCGGGCGCGGGCGCCGAGGTGGTCCGGCGGCCAGGGATGGCCAGCGCTGCTGCCGCCCCCGCGAGCGACAGCGCGCCGCTGACCCCGACGGCCGCGCTGAACCCGTCGGTGAAGGCGGCCGGTCCCGAGTAGCTTCCGGCCTTGCTGAACACCAGGGCCAGCACCGCGACCCCGAACACGCCGCCCAGCTGGCGGCCGGTGTTGAACACTCCGGAGGCCTTGCCGATCTGCTCGGGTGCCACGGCGTTGAGCACGGCGGTCTGGACGGCAGGCATCGCCATGCTCACGCCGGTGCCCGCGATGAGCATCGGAGCGATCATCTCCCCATACGGTGCCGACGGTGCGGCGATGAGCGCCAGCCACCCCATCCCCGCCGCCTGCAGACCCAGCCCGAGCGCGGCAAGCGGCCGCGCGCCGACCCGGTTCACCAGCCTCCCCGCCAACGGCGCCACGACCGTCACCGAGGCGGTCCAGGCGAGCAGATGCAGCCCGGCGGCCAGCGGCCCGTCACCGCGTCCCGTCTGAAAGTACTGCGCGGCGAAGAACAGGGACCCGTACAGCGAGGCGTAGAGGAACACGCCGGCGACGTTGCCTGCCGCGAAGCCGGAAAGCCGGAACAGCCCCAGCGGCACCATCGGCCGCTCGGCGACCCGCTGCCAGGCCACGAAAGCGACGGTACAGACCGCACCCGCGAGGAGTGCGGCGACCACCTCGATGCTGCCCCAACCGGCAGCGTGCGAGCGGACCAGCCCCCACACCAGTCCGAACGCCGCACCGGTCACCAGCACCAATCCGCCGCTGTCCACGCCGCCCACGCCGCCTCGGCTCTCCGGAACCCGGCGCAGCACCAGCGGGATCACGGCCAGGCCGATCGGCAGGTTGAGCCAGAAGATCCACTGCCAGGCGAGCCCCTGAGTGACGGCGCCGCCCACCACCGGTCCGGCGACCACCGCGAGCCCGGTCAGCCCGGCGAAGAGCCCCAGCGCCCTCGGTCGGTCCGGCGGCGGATAGGCGGCACTGAGCAGCGCCATGGCCGGCGGCATCACCAGCGCGGCCCCGGCACCCTGCACCGCCCGCGCCGCGATCAGCCAGCCCACGCCCGGCGCGAGTGCGCAGGCCGCCGAGGCCGCCGTGAACAGCGCCAGCCCGGTCGTGAAGACCAGCCGACGCCCGAACCGGTCACCCAGCACGGCCCCGGTCATCAGCAGAACGGCGAAGCTCAGGCTGTAGGCGTTCACCGTCCACTCGAGCTGTTCGATCGACGTATCGAGATCCAGCCGGATCCGGCTCAGAGCCGTCGTCACCACGGTGGCGTCGAGCGCCACCATCACCGAGGCCGCCGAAGCGAGCCCCAGAACCCATTTTCTGTCCATGTGAGTACCGACCGGCGGCCCCGCTCGATTCGTCGGGCCGGTGCCGATGATTTCCGGTGGCCTGGCGGGTCTGTACGAGAAAGGGAGGAACATCGGGTGACCGTGATCGAACAGCAGCAGGACGAGTTCGCCCGCCTGACCGGGCCGTTCCGGCGTGAACTGCTGACCCACTGCTATCGGATGCTGGGTTCGGTGCAGGACGCCGAGGATCTGGTGCAGGAGACCTATCTGCGGGCCTGGCGGTCGTACCAGGACTTCGAGGGCCGTGCCTCGCTGCGCACCTGGCTTTACCGGATCGCCACCAACGCCTGCCTGAACGCGCTGCGGCACGGCAGCCGCCGTGTGCTGCCCGCCGGACTGGGCGCCCCGTCGACCGATCCGGTCGCGCTCGCGCCGAGAGACCCGGAGATCCCCTGGCTGGAGCCGCTCCCCGACGAGCTGGCCGACCCGGCGGCCATCGTGGCCGGGCGCGCCGGTCTGCGGCTGGCTCTCATCGCCGCCTTGCAGCACCTGCCCCCGCAGCAGCGAACCGTGCTCGTTCTGCGGGATGTGCTGGCCTGGTCGGCGGAGGAGGCCGCCGACGTCCTCGGTGTCACACCGGCCGCGGTGCACAGCACGCTGCAGCGCGCCCGGGCCCGGCTGGATCGCCTGGAACCGGCCGTCGACGAGATAGCCGAGCCCAGCGAGCAGGAGCAGCGCGACCTGCTCGATCGTTATGCGGACGCCTTCGAGCGGGCCGACATCGCCACGCTGACCCGACTGCTGACCGAGGACGCGGTGTGGCAGATGCCGCCCAATCCGTCGTGGTTCGCAGGACGCGACAACGTCATCCGGCTGCTCGCGGCCCGACTCGGCAGCAAGCGGACCCGGCTGGTTCCCCTACGCGCCAACGGACAGCCCGGCTTCGCGATGTACGTGGACGGTGAGGCCTTCGCCGTTCAGGTCATCACCTTGCGCGGCCCGGCCGTCGCCGCGGTCACCGCCTTCCACGACGCGGCCCTGGTGCGGAGTTTCGGCCTGCCTTCCCGGATGTGAACGCTCACGGGGAGAGCCGACAGAGGCGGGAGCCGAACGAGTCCCACGCCTACCCTCCGCGGGGGCCACGCATCAGGGGCACCCCGCCCCGTGGCGTCGACGTCACTCCGCCGCGCCCGACATGCGCAGAGCGAGCTGCTGCAGAAGATCGGCTGTGGTGATGTCCGTGCGACCCGAGTCGTGTACCTCGGAGAGTTCGGAGAAGAGGAAGGCGAAAGCGCCCACGAGTGAGATGGTCGCGGGCAAGTAGGCGTCCGCGACCGCCTGTCCAGCTTCCGCTGGGCCGGCGTCGGCAGGCACTTCGACCCGTGGGAAGACCTCCGTGACGAGCGCGCCGAGCTGGTTCTCGCCCGGGTCGACGTCGGCACTCTCGTCCAGGGCGATCCGGCGCGCCATCGCATTGGTCTCGGTGAGAACGGCGATGGCGCGCAGGATGATCTCCGTCTGTTCCATGCCGAGAGCCTAGATGTGCCGCAACCCCTTGTGGGCGGCGGTGTCGTCATTCTTCGGTTCGGCGCCGAAGAGGCAGGGTCTGACACCGGAGCGGCCGGGATGGTAGAAGCGATCATGACCAACTTCCGCAGTTCCTGTTCCTCCTCCCACCGGGCGGGCCCGCGATGACCGCCGGCATCGACACTCCGGACAGCCGTGGCCGCACCGGACTCGACCGGACCGGCCGGGACCTCACCGCGAACCCCCGGGTGAAGGTGCGGGACGTGAAGCTGCTGTCCTGCTACTGGTACGTCGAACGCACCACCACCTTCGACTTCCAGCACGCCGACGGCACCTGGAGCACCCAGGAGCGCGAGACGCACGACCGCGGGAACGGCGCCACGCTCCTGCTGTACGACGCCGAGCACGAAACCGTCCTGCTCACCCGGCAGTTCCGCTATCCCGTGTATGTCAACGGACACCCGGACGGCATGCTGATCGAGACGCCGGGCGGTCTCCTCGACGAAGAGGACGAGCACCCGGAGGTCGCGGTACGACGCGAGGTCGTCGAGGAGACCGGGCACACCATCGGCGCGATCCAGCACGTCTTCGACGTCTATATGAGCCCCGGATCGGTCACCGAGCGGGTGAGCTTCTACGCCGCTTCGTACGGCCCCTCGACCCGCACGCACGAGGGCGGGGGACTGGACGAGGAGGGCGAGGACATCGAACTCGTCGAACTGCCCTTCCGCCGGGCCCTGGAGATGATCCGCACCGGGGAGATCGCCGACGCGAAGACCATCATGCTGCTGCAATGGGCGGCCCTGGAGGGGCCGTTCGCCAAGTAGGGACCATCGGCGTCCGCCCTCCGTCGGGGCTTGACTTGCAGTGCACTCCAAGCCGCAGACTCCGTTCCGGGCTCGCAGAGGACGGGCCCGAACCGGAGGGGACACCATGAAGTACCGCACCATCGGCAGTGATCCGAAGACCCGCCGCGAGGTGAGCGTGCTCGCCCTGGGGGCCATGCTGTTCGGCTCGCGGACGGACGAGGAGACCTCCTTCGCCGTACTGGACCGCTATGTCGAGGCAGGTGGGAACTTCATCGACACCTCCGACAACTACGCGTTCTGGGAGGACGGCGGCCAGGGCGGGCAGAGCGAGGAACTGCTCGGGAGGTGGCGGCGCAGTCGCGGTATCGGCAACGAGGTGGTCATCGCCACCAAGCTCGGCGCCCGCCCGCTCGCCCCCGGCACCAGCTACACCGACAACCCGGAGGGCCTGTCGGCGAAGGTGATCCGCGAGGCGGCCGAACGCAGCCGGGAGCGGCTCGGCGTGGAACGGCTGGATCTGCTGTACGCGCACATCGAGGACCGGACGGTACCGCTGCGGGAAACGGTCGAGGGGTTCGCCGAGTTGGTCGCGGAGGGCACCGTAGGGCTGCTCGGAGCGAGCAACCACGCCGTGTGGCGGGTGGAGCGGGCCCGCGCGCAGGCAGCCGCGGCCGGCCTGCCCGGCTACGAGGTCCTGCAGTACCAGCACAGCCACCTGCGGCCTCGCACCGACATTCCCGACGCTCTCTTCCCGGAGGGCAGCCTCGGCGGAGCGACGGGGGAGCTGCTCAGTTACCTGCGTGCCGAGCCCGCTCTGACCCTGGTCGCCTACTCACCGTTGCTCGGCGGCGCCTACGCCCGCCGGGACAAGCCGCTCCCGCCCGACTACGACCACCCGGGCACCCCGGCCCGGCTCGCCGTGCTGCGGGAGGTGGCCAAGGAGACGGGCGCGAGCGTCAACCAGGTCGTCCTCGCCTGGCAGATCGGCGGCGAGCTGCCGGTGATCCCGCTGGCCGGCGCGTCCTCGGTGGCCCAGCTGGAGGAGAACCTGGCGGCGGTCGAGCTGGAACTGACTCCGGAGCAGCGGGCGCGCCTGGATGCGGCTCACTGAGCCACGCTCCGCTGCACTGAGGCTCGGAAGCGGCCGCTGACACGCGGCGTGACCCGTGCTCAGCGCTGAGCACGGGATTCGATGCGGAGGGTGGTCAGCAGGAGCGCGATGTCGTCGGGGCGTTCGGTGGCCTGACGGGCTTCTTGGGTGAGCAGATTGGCGGCGGTGCTCAGCGAGCGACTGCCCGCCCGCGTGTCGGGGGTACCTGCACGGGCCAGGGTGGCGCGCAGGGCCTCGATACCGTCGTCGATGTCGCTGCCCGGCTGCTCGACGAGCCCGTCCGTGTAGAGGGCCAGGACCGCCTCGGGTTCCAGTCGCAGCTCCGTCACCGGGTACCTGGCCTGCGGATCCACACCGAGCACCACCCCGCCGGGGAGGTCGAGGACTTCCGTACGGCCGTCGGGACGGCGCAGCAGCGGCTGCGGATGACCGGCCCGGGCGACGTGGGCGATCCCGGTGAGCGGGTCCAGGCGGACGTAGCAGCAACTGGCGAACTGGCCCGGATCGAGATCGATGAGCAGCCGGTTGGTGCCGCTCATCACCTCGTCCGGCGTGTGGTCGCCGAGCGCGAACGCCCTTACCGCACTGCGCAGTTGCCCCATGGTCGCCGCCGCCTGGACACCGTGCCCCTGTACGTCGCCGATGACCAGGGCCAGTCCCTTGCCGGCCTCGACGACGTCGTACCAGTCGCCTCCCACGTCGAGGCCCAGCGTGCCGGGCAGGTAACGGCCGGCCGTCTCGACCCGCGGGTGCGCCGACAGCCGGTGGGGGAGCAGGGCCTCCTGGAGGCCGCGGGCGAGTGCGGCTTCGGTGTCGTAGCGCCGGGCTCTCTCCAGGGCCTGGGCGATCAGTCCGGCCAGGGCGGTGAGCACCGTGCGCTCCTCGGTGCTGAAGTCGCGGGCGCGGTCGAAGCCGAGGATGCAGGAGCCGACCGGACGGCCGGAGGCGATCAACGGCAGGAAGGCCCGTGCTCCCTCGGTGGCGTCCAGCGGGATGCCGGGATAGGCGGCCGCGAGCTGGTTCATGGACTCGAAGAAGAGGGGGCGGCCGCTGGTGAGCGTCTCGGCACCGGGCAGCCCGACGTCCAGCCCCACTCCGTCGAACGGCGCGAGGAAGCCCTGCGGGAATCCGGTCTCCCACGCCAGGTACAGGTGCCGGTCCTGGAGCAGGTAGATGGCCAGCCGGCGTCCGCCGAACGCGGGCAGCAGCTCCCGCATCACGACTTCCGACACCTGCCGGGCCGTCATGGCCTCGCTGAGCGCGATCGCGAGGACGATCGGCCGGTACAGCGAGGCGGACGCGGTGACACCGGCCGCCGGATCCTCCTCGCCGGCCGGGCCGGGCCAGGGCGTTCGCGCGTCCAGCGGCGAGGCCTCCGTGGTGTCCGCGACCCGGCCCATCGGGACCACCTTGCAGGTCAGGGTCTCCGGGCCGGGATAGACGGACAGGGTGAGCAGGTCGCCACCGTGCCCCGCCGAGTGCGGGTCGCCGTCCTGGTCCGGGCGTCTGACCTGGAAGTGCACCGGCTCGGGAGAGAACATCGCGCCGCGCAGATGGTCCTCGTACGTGGGCCGGTCCAACCACGGCAGCGCCCCCAGCAGGGGCCGGCCCAGCAGGTCGGCCGCGGGGCGGCCGAGAAGCTCGGCGGCGCGCGGGTTCACGTAGGTGACGAGCCCGCGCCGGTCGAATGCGAACACTCCCTCCGGCAGCAGATCCGCCGCCCGGTCCGCCGCCGGGCCGGGGCCCGGATCGACGACGACACCGCTCACCCGGCGCCTCGCGGACGGCGGTGCGACGGGTGGTGCGTCGGGCGACGCGTCGGCGGTCCACAGCTCCAAGAGCCGCAGGCCCCCGTCGGAGACGCGCACCGGCAGCGGGTGGGGCGGCGGGTGCCCGGCGGCCGCGTCGTGCAACGCGGCCAGCAGCGCAGCGGCGTCGTCGGGGCACACCGCGCCGGCGAGTGCCTCGGGCGTCCCGTCGAAGTCCTCGGGAGCGATGCCCAGCAGGGCCCAGAGTGCCTCGTCGGCGGTCACGGTGGCGGCGACCGGATCCCAGGCGAACCGTCCGATGCGCTCAGGAGGCGAGCCGACTGCCGGTGGCCGTACGCACAGCGGTTCCGCGTCCCACACGACCGGAGGGCCGTTGTCCTCAAGCTTGTCCAGGGCCGCGCCCAGGCCGGCCGCGACCGCCGTCATCCGATCACGGTCGGGCAGGACCTCGGTGGCGTCCGCGACCGGCGGGCACAGCACCGTCAGGACGCCGTACGACCTCGACGCCCCCACGACAGGGACGTACACCGAACCGAACTGGAAGGGCAGTCCGGCCGCGAGCTGCGGGTAGCGGCGCATGGTTTCGGTGGCGTCGGCGAGCAGGACCTCCGTGCCCAGCCGATGGGCGTCGGCGACGGGGAACGGCCGGTCCCGGTGCATGCGCCACCAGGGGCGGAACAGCGGCCCGGGCAGCCCGGCCAGCACCGCCAGCTTCAGCAGGCTGGGGTTGCTCGAGCGCAGGTACACGCCGCCGGCGAAGCCGCGCGCCGCGCGAATGGCGTCCGTCGAGGCGTCGGTGAGCAGCGTGGCCAGGCCTTCCGGCGCCTGCCCCGCACGCTCGGTGCTCCCAGTCATCGGTCTGCCCTCGTCCGCCCGCCGTCAGGGGGGTACCACAGCAAGAATGCGCCCCACAGGCCCCGCCCCGCACCTCGACATCTCGGGGCCGGGACCGCGAAGGGGTTCGGAACGGGTACCGGGACCGCGGCCCCGTACCTGCCCGCCTCACCCACCAGGTGCATGATCGTGACACCCCCGCACGGTTCTCCTGGCGCGGTGGCCGGCCCGGGCTCGATCCGGCCGGCTCCGCACTCAGCGCGAAAGATACCGGTCCCTGGCCTCCGTCAGGAGGGTCGGAAGTCGGGGATCCCGCCACCCGAGCAGCCGGGGCGCGGGCGAGCGCCGGTTGTAGGACGCGTCGAACACGACATGCTGCCAGGTGGCGCGGGCGCTGTTTTTGATGTGCGGCCTGTCATCGATCAGTGCGATGCCGTCGTGACCGCTCTTGTCGTCGACGACGACGGCCTCGTGGGCCACCCGGGCGCCGAAGTGCCGGGTCAGCCACGCGCGTTTCGCCCGATCGGACCAGGGATTGGCGCTCAGCGGCGAGCTGCACACGCGCGGCCGGAACCCGGCCGCGCCGATCCGC